>CALLIQ010000368.1 GCA_938008925.1 uncultured Acidimicrobiales bacterium | reverse complement strand
AGGAGCTCGGCGATGAATGCGGGTGCATCGGCGCCGAGGTCGGCCGAGAGCTCGGCCGTTGCGGAGCGACGCGGCCCGGCTGATGCGGGCAGCACACCGAGGTGCGAGCCATCGACGTGAATCGAGATGACCGCGCCGTCGGGGCGCTCGAAGGTGGACGTGTTCGCTGCGATCGTCGACGACACGAATCCAGCGCCACTCACGGCCTTGGCCAGGTCACCGAGCACGTCGGCCTGTCCATCGGGGCTGACGTCGATGTGAACGAGGTGACCAGCGGCCTGGTCGAGCGAGCGGTCGGCTCGGAGGTCGATGACGGCGTCGTCGCCGTAGTCGACGGTGACCCAGCCACCGCTGGCGATGGCTTCCTCAGCAGCGCACAACACGCTCACGACCTCGAGCCCGGAGCGGCCGTCGACGGTCGGGACCGTGCCGGTCCGGATGCACTCGACGAAGTGGCCGAGTTCCAGCTGGAGCGGCTCTTTGAAGTCGATGAACGGCGAGATGATGTCGCCGTTTCGATAGGTGAGCGGCACGGCGGAACCGTTGGCCGGGTGCTCGAGCGGCGCCACGCCCTTGTCGTAGATCCGGAGGCGCTCTTCGGCGTTGACGTCGTCATAGACGGCCATGGCGTTCTCGCCGATCACCGTCGTACGGCGGACCTTCATCGGGTCGAGCCAGCTCACGTGGATGCAGGCGCCGACGTCGATGTCGTCGTACCGCAGGGCGAGGTAGGCCACGTCGGCCTTCTCTGCCATCAGATGCATCGGCCATGCGTTGACCGACGTCGGACGGGATCCGAGCACGTGGTTGAGAATCGAGATGTCGTGCGGAGCAAGATCCCACAAGACGTCGACGTCGGGCTGGTAGAGCCCGAGGTTGAGCCGCGCCGAATCGACGTAGCGAACCCGCCCGAACTCGGGCGAGCGCACGGTCTCGGCCAACGCCCAGACCGCAGGGTTGAACTCAAAGGTGTGGCCAACCATGAGCACGAGACCGTCGGCATCAGCGAGACGAATCAGCTCGTTCGCGTCGGCGACGTTCGTCGTGAGCGGCTTTTCGACCAGCGCGTGTACGCCGGCTTCGAGGCACGCCTTGGCCAGCGGGTGATGCCCCGACGGCGGCGTCGCGATGACGACAGCGTCGAGTTCGCCGAGCACGTCGTCGAGTTCGCTGACCGACCGTGAGATCGGGTACTCCGCCTCGAGCGCCTCTCGCCGCCCCTGATCGCGATCGATGAGAGACACCGACACGCCCGAGATCGAGGAGAGCACACGAACGTGCTTCGAGCCCCAATACCCGCATCCAATAACGCCGACATGAATGTCCGGCCCGTTTGTCTTCCGCCCTTGAGTCATGGTTTTCGGCGCCGTGCGCCCGTTTGCTTTCTGTGATGATGGATGGGGTGATGCTCGCGAGATCCAGCTCAGCCAACGCCGAGAGGAGACCGCTCACCAGCCGGGACCGCACACGCGCGATCCCGATCTGCTGCATTGCCTGATTCGGGTGCCACCAGCGGCCACGTCGAATCAGCCAGGTAGGCCGGCGGTGATGCTGCGAACAGCGACGGGGGTGACCCCGCTTCATTCACCGGCGTTCCCTGGATTCGGTTGGCGATCTCGGTTGTTCCCGAGATGCCGTCCTCGATCGTCAAGCCCTGATCACCCACGATGTTGCCGATCAGGTACTGCTGGTTTGAGCCGTCAGCCACGACGACCGAATCGAGGACACAGTTTCGATGGAGGGTGTTGAACGGGCCCGAGGGACCCCACCAGTCAGCGAAGACCACTCGGTCGACGACGTTTCCTTCGAAGAGATTGGCATGCGGCCAATGGCCGTGCAGCGAGATGTCGGCTCGTGGCTGGCGATCTTCGTAGCCGGCCGAACCGCGAGCGTGGTTGTAGGCGAACACGTTTCCGCTCGCGCCGAGTTGGATGATCATCGCGTGGCGGTGGTCGTAGAGGGTGTTGTTCTCGACCGTGCACCCGGTGGTGTGGCGAGCGAGGCTGACGCCGTAGGCCCGGCCTCCATCGCCGTAGTCGTGCGCTTCGTGGAGCAGGCTTCCCGAGATCTGACACCGGTAGGTGAGGTCGGCCTCGATGTGGGCCCGAGTCGCGAGATGCGTCTCGATGTCGTCAACCCACACGTCGGCGGCATGGGTGAAGCGAATGATGCTTCCGTAGCCGGTGTCTTCCCGCTCGATCCTGAGGGACTCGATCCCGACGAAGCGGGCCGCGTCCAGGACCCGGAACTTCGAATTGCGATCGAGTGGATAGGTCGCGAGCAACGGATGATCGATCACGACGGTCGTTCCATCGGCGGAGACGACCTCGGCGATCTCGCCAACGGAACCGTCATCCCAGTCGACGTCCCATTCGGGACTCGTGAACATCTCGTCGCCGTTGTCGCGCTCGATCTCGATGATGTCACCCTGCTCGAGGGGTACGCCGGGATCGGCGCTCAACTCGATCGTGGTCGAGCCCGCCACCGCGTCCACGCTCAGTCCGACCCAGTCGGAAGCGACCTGGCCACCGGCGGTGATGAGGTCGGCGTCAGCGCCCTGCAGATTGAAGTTGAGGACCGTCGTGTTGCCTTCGCCTCGGAGAATGACCCTCGAGGGGAGGCGTAGCTCACGATTGAGGTGGTACTGGCCTGCGGGGATGTCGAGCACTCCCCCGGTTCGGTTGAGCTGCTCGATGGCGTCGAAGAATGCCTGTCCGTCGTCGGCACCGTCGTCGGGGACAGCACCGAAGTCGAGCACGGAGTACGACACGGTCTGGTCGATGAATTGTGCCGGCTCGATCGATGCGAAGACCGTCCAGTCGACCGGCGGCATCCCCTCGAACGACTCGGTCAGCTCGCCGGGGCCGGTCGAGTCGGTGGTGATCGAATCGGCGGTCACCGGTGGCGCACCGTCCTCGCCGTCTGAGCTGATGCTTCCTCCGCCGCCGGAACCGTTCTCGGGCGCGCTCGACCCCAGGGAACACGCACTGAGCGCGACCCCGAGTGCGAGCAGACGCACGAAGAAGGTGAAGGGGGCGGAGCGCATGGGTTCAGCGGCTCGCGTTCTCGCGCGCTCGGTCGTAGGACGCCATGAGCTGCTTCTCGGACTGAGCCCAGCTCAACGGGCCTTCGATTCGCTCTCGGCCGGCTCGACCCATCTGCGCCCGCCGAGCATCGTCATCGCACAGCTCGATGATCGCATCGCCGAACGCCTCGGGGCTGTGCGTGCTCGCATAGACCGCGGCCGGACCTGCTGAGAACTTCGACTCGACGAGATCGAACGAGACGACCGGAAGACCCATCGCCATGTAGTCCATGGTCTTGATCATCGTCGAGATGTTGTTCAGCGGGTTGTCGTCGTCGGGGGCGGCTCCCACGTCGGCGCTCGACAAGTAGTCGATCATGTCGTCGTCGGGAATGAAGCCGGTGAACCGGACGCCCTCGCCGAGGCCGAGGGCCTCGTGCTGTTGCAGAAGTGCGTCGTAGGTGTCGCCGGTGCCCATCAAGACAAAGAGGACGTCCGTACGGCCCCGAGTGTCGCGAACATGTTTGGCTGCCTCGAGCAGCACGTGCACGCCGTCCTGGTAGCCCATGGTCCCGACGAACACGACCATGTGCTCGTAGCCGGCCTTGAGCTCGGGCTTCGGGGTGCGCGGCTTGAACAGTTCGAGGTCGGGGCTGTTGCGAACGATGAAGACGTCGTCGTCGGCCATGCGGCCTCGCCCGAGCGCTCGTTCCCGGTAGGACTCGTTGGTCACGATGACCGAGTCGGCGGCCTTGTAGCTGAGTGCCTCCATACGCCCGAGCAGCTTCGCCATCGGGGTCAGCTGCTCTTCGTCGAACTTCGACTGATAGGTCTCGGGACCGAGGTCGTGCTGATCGAAGACGAAGGCAGCGCCCATTCGACCGAACACCCACTGCAGAGGGAAGAACAGGTCGGGCGGGTTGGCGACGTGGATGAGATCGAAGCGTTGCTTGCGCCAGACCCGAGCGGACAGCTGGAAGCAGTTGAA
>CALLIQ010000367.1 GCA_938008925.1 uncultured Acidimicrobiales bacterium | reverse complement strand
ACTTATTCGAGGTGACCGTCACCGTCGCTGTTCCGTCGCCGGTCTGTGTTGCGACGACCGTCGGCTGTTGGAGCTCGGCGCTGTCGTTGCACTCGCCACCGCCGTCATCGCCGCCGATCGAGACCATGTGGGTGTCGCTGTTGGTCCCGCCCGGGCCGGTTGCGGTCACGGTCACGACGTAGTCACCGGCAGCGTCCCAGCTCGCAGCGAACGACTCGCCGGAACCGGTCTGGCTCGTGCCCTGCGCGGTCCAGCTGAGGGTTTCGACTGGCCCACCTTCAACGCTGACGGAGAAGGAGACGGTGGCGCCCAGCTCCGCCGTCGATGTAGCCGAGATGGTCGGCAGCGGGGCTTCGACCCCGGCTGCCTCGAACGTCACCGTCACCGAATCGGCGACGGGCGTCGATGTGGCCTGATCGGTCGCCGAGGCCGTGATGGTGACCGACCCCTCACCGTCGTAGCGAAGCGTCGCTCGACCACCGTCACCGTTGAGCGTCGCGAGGGATCCGTCCGGTGACGACTGCGACCACACAACGTCGCCGAACGCTGCGGCGGAGTAGTCGTCGATCGAACACTGTGCCGAGTCGCCCTCGGTCAAGGCCGTCGGCGCACACCGAAGCACGAAGTCGAGCGGTTCGAGCTCCGAACTCACGACGATCGTCGCCGTGTCGGTCCGACGCTCTTCTCCCCTCGCAACCGTCACCGTGACGGTCTTCGAGCCGACGCTGTCGAACGTGGTGCTGGCCGTTGCGTCCGATGCCGTCGAGGGTCTCCCGTCCTGGAAGCTCCACGTGATGGTGTCTGGCTCTCCCTCGACAACGGCGGTGAAGCTCGCTTCAGTACCGACGGTCGCCGTGCTCGCCCCAGCGATCGAGACCTGGAGAGGAATCGAGCTGGTCGAGTCGACGACCTGCACCTGCCGGGTGGTGGACCCGCACGGCGCACCACCGTCGGCACAGGCCGTGAGTTGGACGGTGAAGAGGCCCTCGCTCTCGAAGGTCCGCGAGAAGGACAGACCATCGCTCGGCCCGCTCGAGCCCGGATCGGGGCTGATGCTCCATTCGAACGAAACGGGGTCCCCGGAGAGAACGGAGCCGACAAAGTCGACCGTCTCGCCGACCTCGGCGGTCACCTTCGACTGACTGATCTGCACCCCGACGTCAGTCGCATCGTCCTCAGGATCGACTTCACCCGGACCACCGTCGGGAGGCGTCACGACCGGGCCGGCGGGAGGAAGTTCGGAGTCGCCAGGCTGGTCCTCGGGCGGTGTCACCGCGTTCGACCCGGGGTCGGGTTCTGGCTCGTCGAGAACAGGCTGGCCGAGTGCTGACTCCTCCAGAGCGGCCGACTCGTCCTGTTCGGACGGTTCCGGCTCGTCGGGCTCCGGTGCTTCCTCCTCGGCTTCCGGGGTCTCGTCGAGTCCATCGACCGAATCTGATTCCTCCAGGTCGGCGGAGCCACCGGCACCGGCCACCTCGAGATCTGAGTCTGAATCGGCCGACGGAGCGACCGAAAAGCCACCGTCGCCGTCATCGGTGTACTTCTGGATGTCGACGACGTCGCCGTTCGGGCGAACGAGTCCGGCGGTCGACGACGCCGGGTCGTTGAACCAAATCGAATCGTCCTCACCGATGAGATCGAAGGAAGTTCCCGCCTCCAGCACGCCGCCGCGACGAACCATCGACATCGTGTCGATGTCGACGACGACCACTTCACCGGCGGCGATGTCGGGAATCACCGCCCATCCATCCGCAACCACCGGTGTGCCGAACGTGCCGGGGTCGATCCGGAGGAACTGATCGGTGTCCGGGCACCCCTGCGCTGGATTCCATGCGAACACCGAACCCGTGTCGCCGACGGCGAGGAACGTCGAACCGGAACCACCGCCGACGAGCCCAGCGCCAGAAGGCACCTCGAGGCGGTCACACACGATGCCAATGCCGTCCATCCAGACCGCGCCGCCGTCTCGGTCGAGCCCGACGACACCGCCGGCGAGCACGCCGAACGACACCGGCCCGGTCAGTCCATCGATCTCGGTGGGCTCCGGACCGAGCCCAAAGCGTCGAACCGGGTCGTCAGCCCGAGCCCCCGAGTACAACAGCGACGAATCGTCGGCGACCACCGCCGACGACAGCGTCTCGCTCACCGGCATGGCGGCACGGAGGTCGAGCGTCTCGGGGTCGAGCGGCGCCACCGAGCCGCTTCGGACGAGCCAGGCGCCGTCGCGGCCCGTGATGACGTCGAGCCCTTCGCCCGGCTCTGCCAACGGAACTCGTCGAACGATCGACCAGGTGGCCGCCTCGACTCGGGCGATCTCACCGGTCGAGTCGTTCACCACGAGAGCGTCCGAGCCGCTCTGCTCCACATCGAAGCGCGCGTTGCGGTCGGCCACGGTGAGATTGGTCATCGCAGCGCCGTCGCCGCCGTCGTGCAGCGAGATCCCACCGAACGCAGTGGAGGTCAGCCATGCGGCCCCATCGCTGAAGCGGAGTTCGCTCTCCGATCGAGGGACGGACCCGACGATCATCCAACCGACCAGAAGGAGGAGCGCGCCGGCGACCGCACCGACGGCCGAACCGGTCAGCGACGGTGCTGACCGTCGTCTCCACATCGTCGCCAACGTCGACTTCTCGAACGTGCGGGTGCCGCCCACGGGATGATCCTCTCCGCAGTCGACATCGGCGGCGGGCACCGCGCTGTCGACCGACTCCAATTCTCGTGTCCGCAGCGAACGGCTGTCCAGCCGAATGGGACAACGATCAGCTTGCCGGAACGAGGCAGCGAAGGCGGCGGGGAGATCCCCGAACGATCCCCCCTCGCTCTCAGGTGTGCGACTGGAAGCGTTCCGCCGTGACGCGGTGGGCAGCCAGGTTCGCTTCGAGATCGGGACTGACGATCCCGCCGTCCTCGACGACCACCTGTCCGGCGACGACGGTCGTCCATGCGGAGGTCGGCCCGCAGCGGAGCCAGCCTTCGATGGGGTCGCCGACGACGCCGGCAAACGCCGGGCCCTCGAGTCGCCAGATCGCCACGTCGCCGACGGCGCCGACACTCAACTCGCCGATCTCGCCGACCCGGCCGAGACAACCCGCTCCACCCCGGGTCGCGATCTCGAGGCTGGTGCGCGCCGTCATCGCGCCGGCTCCGGAGACGAGCTTTCCGCTGAGCATGGCGAGGCGGGCCTCCTGCCACAGGGACGCGGCATCGGCCGACGACGACCCGTCGCAACCGATCCCGACATGACACCCTGCCGCCCGCAAATCGACGACCGGAGCAATGCCCGACGAGAGAATCATGTTCGAACTCGGGCAGTGGGCAACGCCGACACCGGCGGCACCCAGGCGGACGATCTCATCGGGGTCGGGACGCACGACGTGCGCTCCCCAGGTTCGGTCGGTCATCCAGCCGACGTCTTCGTAGAGGTCGACCGGACGCATCCCGAACGTGGCGATGGCGAACTCGTCGTCTTCGGAGTTCTCAGCGAGGTGAGTGTGGAGGCGAACGTCGAGCCGCTCAGCGAGTTCCGCCGTGCGACGCATGAGATCAGGGGTCACCGTAAACGGCGAGCACGGCGCCAACGCGACCCGCACCATCGCTCCGTGGCTGGGGTCGTGCCAGCGGGCCACATGGCGCTCGGACTCGGCGAGGATGTCGTCTTCGTCACGGACGGCGTCGTCGGGCGGCAGGCCACCGTCCTTCTTCGACAGGCTCATCGAGCCATAGGTCGGATGGAACCGAACGCCCAGGTCGATCGCGGCTTGGATCTCGGCACCGAGCAGATCGCCTGCTCGAACCGGGTGGAGATAGTGGTGGTCGGTCGAGGTGGTGCAACCCGACAGCGCGAGCTCGGCGAGCCCGACCCAGGCCGCGAGATACTCCGACTCTTCGTCGATGTTGGCGGTCCACGTCGGGTAGAGGGTCTCGAGCCAGCCGAACAACGGCGCGCTCGTCATCGGGCCCCACGCCCGAGTGAGGTTCTGAAACAGATGGTGGTGGGTGTTCACCAGGCCGGGGGTGACGAGGCAGCCATCGGCGTCGATGGTTCGCGCCGCCTCCGGGGCCAGGTCGGTCGAGGCCCCGATGCCCGACACCAGTCCATCGGTGATGGCCACCCACCCACCTGGGAGCTCACGGCGATCGACGTCAACCGTTGCGACGAGTCGAGCATTGCGAATCAACAGATCAGCCGACATGTCAGGAGTCTGCCCGACGCTCGAACGCCTCACGACGAGCGATCGAACTCAGACCGGATCGAAGAACGACCGAACCGGTGCCGGCCCGCTACAGAACTGGCAGACCATCGACTTTGGCGGAACCATCGCCCCGCACTCGCAGCGCGACGGCATCTTGCGTCGCTTCAGATCGTTTCGCCCATCGGCCATGTCGAGATCGTTCATCTTCTGAGCGAGCATCTCCGGCGTCGCTCCGAGATCACACATGACCTCCCACATGCCCTCGCACAGCAGGGTCAAGCGGTCGATCCGCTGGTCGACCCCGTCCATTTCGCGCGCCTGGCTGTGACCTGCATCGATCGCCATGTTCGCCGCATTGGCCGATCGAACGGAGGCGGCGTTCCGAGAGAAGCTCATG
>CALLIQ010000366.1 GCA_938008925.1 uncultured Acidimicrobiales bacterium | reverse complement strand
CCGGCGACACGTCCGAGGTCGCCCTCGGCGAGGTCGCGGCAACCGCCATCGAGCACGTCCGAGCGGCGCTGACTTGATCGGTGGCGGGGCGCTGCGTTTGCGGAGCGCTTGATGTGAGCGGACGCGGGCCGACGAGAACCTCGTGAGCGAACGTCGACCCCCCTTCGAGCGCGCCCTGCGCCGGCTCGTGAAACGCCCCGATCTGACCGCGCTCGCCATCACCGATCATCTCGCGGCGTCAACCGGCAGTTTCGACCGGCTCACGCAGAGCACCGATCCGATGCAGGTCGAAACCATCGATCTGCTCGGCGTCACCGTGCTCGGGTCTCCCCTGCCCGGTGCGGGCATCGAGTGGCTGGTGAGTGACGAGGGACGTTGGTTGAGTGCCGAGATCCTCGCCGACATCCGTGTCGACGCTCGGATCGATGACACCGACACCCGCTGCATCATCCGCGCCGGCGACCTGTTTCGCCTGCTGCGCACCCGCCCACCGGTGAAGCTGTCACGGTCCGCCGTCACCCGCATCCTGGCCGCGAAACGTCCGGCACTCGTCCCGATCGACGATCGGTCGAGCCGCGACTTCTTCGGCTACCCCAAGGGTGACGAGTGGTGGATGGACTGGCGGCTCACGCTGACCTCCGAAGTGACGGAACGGATCGAGGAGGCCAGGAGCGAAGCGGCACGAGAGATCGATGCCGCCGCCGGCCTGAGCGATCTGCGGGTCCTCGACATCGCCATGCGGGCCAAGACCGCCTGACGCTCTTTCGCCGGCTGGTCCTCTCGAGCTGGTCCTCGTCAGCCTCAGCCTCAGCCCCAGCCTCCGCGTGCGGCAGAGCGCCATCGAGAGCGCGGCTTCCGCAGGCGGTGCGGGTGTGACAGAGTTGCCGAGCATCAGGCGTGGAGACGGCATGGCACACGACAAGCAGGCGACAACGGGTGCGAAGGTTGCTGGCGCGCAGTCGATCGATCGCGCCCTCGACGTCCTCGCATGCTTCCTCGAACGAAGCGAACTCGGTATCACCGACCTGACGCAGAAGACGGGCCTCAGCGCGAGTACCACCCATCGGATCGTGCAGGCGCTCACCGTTCGGGGCTATCTCCAACAGAGCATCGCGAGCGAGCGCTACCACCTCGGTCCGGCCGCGATCGTGCTCGGCCAGGCGGCGCGTCGGACCCACGGGTTGGAGCGCGCACTCCCCGCCCTCGAAGAGCTCGGGCAGCTCACCGGTGAGTCGGTCAATCTCGGCCTCCGCGACGGCGACCAGGTCGTCGTCGTGCTGCACGTTCGCTCCCCGCAGCCGCTCCGCTTCGACCAGCCGGTCGGCACTCGCCGAAGCCTGCACAGCACCTCGATGGGCAAGGCCCTGTTGGCGTTCGCTCCCGAATCGATCGCCGGTGAACAGCCGGGCTCCCTCGCGCCGATGACGACCAACACGATCACCGACAAGACGGAGTTGGCCGCTCACCTCGAAGAGGTTCGTCGGGTCGGCTACAGCACCGATGCGGAGGAGAGCGTCACCGGCGTCTCGTGTCTCGGCGCGCCGATTCTCAACTCGAGCGGTGAGGCGATCGCAGCGATCGCCGTCCAGGGTCCGACCGCCCGCCTGTCACTCGTCGATCGAGCGCTTCTCGCCAAGCGGGTCCTTCGAACCGCCGAACAGATCGCTGAGTCATTGGAACTCGATGAGGTCGGCCATCTGTGGGGTCAGACCGAAGACTGAATCACTCAGCTCTGACCTGCTTGCCGGGTCTTCGCTCGCCGAGACTCAGCGTTCGAGCCTGCGAGCCAAGAAGGAGACCGGGTGGACCACGGCATCGGCCGACGAGTTGTCGGGACCGGGAGTGAAGCGGGCGGACTGCGACCGGCACGAATAGCCCGTCGCCACGAATGTCGCGTCGCGACGTTGGAGCTGCGGTGCCCACGTCGCGTCCCACAGATCGCGTGACATGCGCTGGTTCGCTCGCTCATGCCCGAAGATGCCGGCCATCCCGCAGCATCCGATCGCCGGGGTCTCGACGTCACCGCCAGCCGCCTCGAGCACGCCCGCCCAGCGCTCCAACGACATCGGTCTCGTCGCCCGTTCGGTGCAGTGACCGAGAAGCACGACCGACCGGTTCGCTCCGTCGGCACCGTCACCTCTGTGGGGCCCGGAGAGCTCAACCAACCGAGTCCGCTCTGCATGGAGCACGTCGACCAGGTGCGCGACCTCGTCGCCCGGGTGGGCAGCGTCGACGGCCGGGTACTCGTGTTGATGCAACAGGGCGACCGCTGGCTCGACCACGACCGGCGTCGCCCCCGCTTCCAACACCGAGTCGACGAGGTTTCGTTGGCGAGCGACGGCTCGAGCAAAGGCGACTCGGCGCCCCTTCACGTGGTCGAACTTCCCCGACGCAACGAACGGGGCGACATGGACGCCGCGCCCGAGCGCCTGCAACACCGTCACGGCATCGGCGAGGGTCGCGGGGTCGAGGGCCGACGTGAACACGTCGGGCACGATCACGA
>CALLIQ010000365.1 GCA_938008925.1 uncultured Acidimicrobiales bacterium | reverse complement strand
GGAGGAGTCCGGAGCGATCGAGGCTCGACGCGACACGGGGCGGATCACCTTCGCTTCGCACGGCGACCGGCGGTTCGAGCTCGGGGGCGGCGACGGCGAGCACGCGGGCGGCGAGGTCCATCGAGGGTCCGGGGATCCGGTAGCCGACGGTGAGCTCTCGACGCTGCGGTTCGCGGCGGTCGGGCAGGTGATCGAGCACCTCGTCCCAGCTCGCATGAGCCCACGCACCGGTCGACTGAGCGATGTCGCCGACGACGGTCATCGAACCGTTGAGCGAGCGCCGGGTGAGCATGCGGAGCTGCATCGGCGACAGGTCTTGCGCCTCGTCGACCACGATGTGGCCATACGTGCGGACGTCGTCCGGCTTGGTTCCGTCCTCGCGCATCTTCTGGTTCGGCTTCGCTCCGAGCCGTTCGAAGGCTTCGTCGAGCACGGGAACGTCGTCGACGGTCCAGAGCACTCGGCCACCGTCGCCATCGTTGCGCCACGGGCGGTGCAACGCGGCGCGCTCACCGTCGCTGAGCTTCGGACCGGCGGAACGCAACAGCGCCTTCGAGCCGAACAGATCATGCAGGAGCTGCGCAGGCGTGAGCACCGGCCACATCCACAGCAGGGCTTCCCGAACGGCCGGATCGCTCGACAGGCTCTCGCGCACAGCCGACACCTCGGCCGGTCCGTCAGGGTGCGACATCGCCAACGCCTCGAACACCGACGAGACGACGAACTTGCGGGCCCCGTTGTGGGTCCGGAACCGACGTCGAGCCTCGTCGACGATCTTGGCCGACTCGGCCGCTCGCAGCGTGAGATAGCGCGTGCCGTAGCCGATGCGCAGATCTCGGCGGAGCGGCCGCTGGCGATCGCGCACGGCGCGCCGGATCAGGTTGACCATGCGGAGGTCGCCCTTGATGCGGGCTCCCGCCGACTCGTCTCGGCCCTGCACCCGGACGCGGGGCACCAGATCGGCCAGGACGTGCAGCTCCACACCGGCTTCACCGAGCGACGGCAGGACCTGCTCGATATAGCCGAGGAAGAGTCGGTTCGGGCCGACGACGAGCACGCCTTGGCCGTCGAGGGGAAAGCGGTGGGTGTAGAGGAGGTAGGCGGCGCGGTGGAGCGCAACGACCGTCTTGCCCGTTCCGGGACCGCCCTGCACGATCAGCACACCGGGCAGCGGCGCACGAATGATCTCGTCCTGCTCCGCCTGGATCGTCCCGACGATGTCGCCCAGGCGGCCCGTGCGAGAGGTCTCCAGCGCTGCGATCAGGGCGCCCTGCCCACGCAGCTCGCGGCCATCGACCACGGCCCGTTGCTGCGCCGCAGCGTCGCCGAAGAACTCGTCTTCGATTCCGAGGAGTTCGCGGCCACGGGAGATGAAGTGTCGACGCCGCACGAGACCCTGGGGGTCGCGCCCGGTCGCTCGGTAGAACGACTCGGCAACCGGCGCTCGCCAGTCGACGATCATCGGGTCCTTGTTCTCGTCGGACACGGCCACGCGGCCGATGTGATAGCTGCCGGCGCCGGCGTCTTCGGTCTGATCGATCCGGCCAAAGCACAGCGAACGATCGCCGATGTCGAGCTCGGTGAGCCGATTGGCGATGTTCTCGTTGATCATTTCCCGTTCCCAGCGCGCCTGCTGGGTGCCGCCCTGGCCGACCTCGACCATGGTCTTGAGCTTGATCGCCTCCTGGCGAGTCTCCTCGAGGCGTTCCAGGGCGCGCTGCAAGAAGCGCTGCTCGGCTTCCAACTCAGGATCGTGAGGGGTGTCGCTCACCGCGCTCCTGTCGCAAAAGGGGGGACGTCAATGCTACGGGGTCGAGCCGTCGCCCCCTCGCCCCGTGACCGGCGCAGCGATCGGCCTGTGAGTGGTGGCACGTCGGGGGCGGGCGTGCCTGGCCACGGGGGTAGCGTTCTGCGGGTGACGGCAGACTCGATGATCAATTCGGCGTTCCTTCGGGCGACCCGGCAAGAGCCGGGCGATCGCGTTCCGGTCTGGTTCATGCGCCAGGCGGGGCGTTCGCTGCCCGAATACAAGGCGGTTCGGGGCGAGGGTTCGATCCTCCAGGCCATCCAAGACCCCGAGCGGGCGGCCGAGATCACCATGCAGCCCGTCCGCCGCTACGGCGTCGACGCCGCCATCTTGTTCTCCGACATCGTCACGCCCGTGTTCGCCGCCGGGTTCGGCATCGACATCACCCCGGGTGTCGGGCCGACGTGTGAACGGCCGTTCGAGTCGGCTGCCGATCTCGATCGCCTCCGCCCGCTCGACCCATCGGTCGATCTCGACTTCCAGGCCAAGACCATCGAGATCCTGATGGAGGAGCTCGAGGTTCCGCTCATCGGGTTCGCCGGCGCTCCGTTCACCGTCGCCAGCTATCTCGTCGAAGGTCGGCCGACCCGCGACTTCGCCAAGGTCAAGGCGCTGATGACGGGCGACCCGAAGCTGTGGCACCAGCTCGCCGACCTCGTGGCCGACTCGGCCATCGCGACGTTGCGGGCCCAGGTGGCCGCCGGCGCGAAGGCCGTCCAGCTCTTCGATTCGTGGGCGGGTGCTCTCCACCCCGTCCACTACAAGGAATACGTGATGCCGCACTCGGCCAAGGTGCTCGCGGCCGTCGCCGATCTCGGCGTGCCCCGCACGCACTTCGGCATCAACTCGGGCGAGTTGCTTCCCCTCATCGCCGAAGCTGGCTGCGAAGTGGTCGGCGTCGACTGGCGCACCCCGCTGTCGGTCGCTCGTGAGCGCACCGGCGGCAACTACGCGCTCCAGGGCAACCTCGATCCGGCGCTCGTGCTCGCTCCGTGGGAGGTCCTCGAGGCCGAGGTCAAGCGGGTCCTCGACGACAACGCCGGCCACCCCGGCCACATCTTCAATCTCGGACATGGCGTGTTGCCGATGACCAACCCCGAGCAGCTCGAACGCGTCGTCGAACTCGTGCACAGCTACGGACGGGCAGACGGCGCGCGGTCTGCTGGCACCGGCTCCGCTGTCACTGACTCGGCGAGCACTGGTGCGAGCGAATGAAAGACCTCGCATGAGAGTCGCCATCGTCGGCGCCGGCATCGCCGGCCTGAGTGCCGCGTTCGATCTGCACCGAGCCGGCCGCGAGGTCGTCGTCTACGAAGCGGCCGACCGAGTCGGCGGGAGCATTCACTCCTCCGACGTCGGTGACCGCATCGTCGATGCCGGTCCCGACTGCTTCTTGGCCCGCGTGCCAGAAGCCATCACCCTGTGTGAAGAGCTCGGCCTTGCTGACGAACTCACGAGCCCGGTGTCGCCGGTCCCCGCCTACATCCACCGCGACGGCGAGCTCTTCTCGCTCCCCGACGGGACCATGCTGGGCGTCCCCACCGATCTCGATGCGCTCACGGCCTCCGGCGTCATCTCACCGTCTGGGGTCGAACGAGCGGCCGAGGACCTCGAGAAGCCGTCGACCACCATCGGTGACGACGTTTCCGTCGGCGCCTATTGCCGTGCTCGACTCGGCGACGAGGTCACCGATCGCCTCATCGACCCGCTCATCGGCGGCATCAACGCCTCCGACATCGACCGTTTGAGCCTTCGCTCCGGCGCGCCCCAGCTGTGGGCGGCGGCCAAGGAGAGCAAGTCGATCATCGAAGGGCTCAAGGCGGTGCGTGAGCGCACCGGTGCAACGCTCGGTTCGGCGGGCGACAAGCCCGTGTTCCACAGCCTCCCCGGCGGCGTGGCCCGCATCATCGACGAGTTGGTGGCCGCCATCATCGCAGGCGACAACCCGGCGCAGATCCTCTTCGATCGCCCCATCACCTCACTCGCCACGTTCGACAAAGACGGGCCAGAACCGGCTGATGCGGTGATCATCGCTGCACCCGCGACGATCGCCAGCTCGATGCTGGCCGACACCGCGCCAGAAGCCGCCGTGCTCTTGGCCGAGATCGAACACGCCTCGGTCGCCCAGGTCACCTACGAGGTGCCGCTCGCCGGTCTCGATCCGGTGCTCGATGCGTCCGGGATCCTCTTTCCTCGAATCGACGGAGGCGTGATGACCGCGTCCACGTGGTTCAGCACGAAGTGGGATCACTACCGTCGAGAGGAGACGGCGCTGATCCGCCTCACGTCCGGCCGCTTCGGCGACGGACGGGCGCTGGTACTCGAGGACGACGCGCTCGTCTCGACGCTGTTGAACGAACTGCGACAGGTGATCGAGATCGAGGCCGATCCCGTGGCGACGCGCGTCGTCCGGTGGCACCACGCCTTCCCGCAGTACGTACCCGGCCACGCCTCACGGATCGAAGCGATCATGGAAGACGTCGCCTCGAATGCTCCGGGCGTTCAGCTCGCGGGCAACACCTACGAAGGCATCGGCATCCCGGCCTGCATCCGCTCGGGCCGAGCCGCCGCAGCGGCCATCATCGGCGAGTGACCGAACCGAGCCACGCGCCCG
>CALLIQ010000364.1 GCA_938008925.1 uncultured Acidimicrobiales bacterium | reverse complement strand
CCCGACATGGCTGGCGAGTGTACTCAGGGTGCCGATCGCTGCCGGGTTGCCGTCGAACTCCGTCGGTCGCCCGGCTCCGTCACTCGGCTCCGTCACCCGCTCGTGGCGACGCCGGGGGTCGACCGGATCTCATCGAACACGAGGCTCGTTCGTTCGTCGGCAACGGCCGGGATGGCGGAGATGCGGCGAACGACGGTGTCGCGTAGCTCGCGCACGTCACCAACGGCCACGTGCACGATGGCGTCCTCGACACCGGAGATCACGAACACCGACACGGTCTCCTCCATCGACGACACCTCGGCCAAGAACGCATTGATGGTGTCTTCATCGGTCGGCGAGAGCTTGACGAAGACCATCGCCTGGATGGGGCGCCCGACCGCTTCGAGGTCGACCGTCGCGTGATAGCCGGTGATCACGCCACGACGCTCGAGGTCTCGCACTCGCGCCGCCGTGCTCGACGGCGCGAGCCCGACCCGAGCGGCGAGCGCACGCGTGGTGACCCGTGCGTCGGCCTGCAGTTCGGACACGATCAGCTGATCGGTGTGGTCCATCACGTCTCCCGTGTTCTTCGGCCGACTCCTGTGATCGCCGTCACATGCGCGGCGATCACCACATTCTGCCGAACACCGACCGTCGATACCACGGACCTTCGACCCAATTCTCCGTCGATTGTTCGGTCGCGCCGCATCGTTGCCGCTGATGTGCCCATGATGGAGGAGTCTTGCCGCTCAGCTGACCTCGGCTGACCACTCGGAGGGATTCGACCGATGACCGACACCTACCGCATCGACGACCGCTATACCGCCGACGCCGCCACCGTCGCCTTGACCGGGGTGCAGGCGATGGCCAGGCTGCCGATCGAGCAGCTCCGGGCCGACCGGCTGGCCGGCAGAAACACGGCCGCGCTCGTCTCCGGCTATCCCGGCTCGCCCCTCGGCGGTTTCGACGGCGCCGCCGCACAAGCGGCGCGCACGGTGCCAGACCTGCCGATCATGTGTCGGCCGGCAGTCAACGAAGAGCTCGCAGCATCGGCGGTCATGGGCTCCCAGCTCGCTTCGTCACAGCCCGATGCGATCTACGACGGCGTCGTCGGCGTCTGGTACGGCAAGGCCCCCGGCGTCGACCGAGCCGTCGACGCACTCCGCCACGCCGTGTATGCCGGAACGTCGAGGTGGGGCGGTGCGATCGCCCTGATCGGTGACGACCCGAACGCAAAGAGCTCGACACTTCCGTCATCGTCGGCCGGCGTGGTCGCCGACCTCCACATGCCACTCCTCTACCCCGGCGATCCCGGTGCCGTGCTCGACCTGGGTCGGCACGCCATCGCACTGTCGCGGTTCACGGGCCTGTGGTCGGCCATGAAGATCGTCGCCGACGTCGCCGATGGCCTGACCTCGGTCACGCTCGACCCCGACCGAGTCGTCCCCGTCACCCCCGCCCTCTTCGACGAGTCGAACCGTCGCCGGCCAGACGGTCGCCTCCTCACCCCGCATACGATCGACCTCGAGCAGGAGATCTACGAGGTCCGATACCCACTCGCCATCAACTACGCATCCGCCAACGGGCTCAACGCACCGACCGTCAATCCGTCCGATGCCTGGATCGGCATCGTGGCCTCCGGCATCACCTACCGGGAGGTTCGCGAGGCACTCGAACGGCTCGGCCTCGACACCGACGACGCCATTGCCGGAGCCGGCATCCGACTGCTGCGAATGCAGATGCCGATCCCCTTCGACCCCGACACCGTGCGGCGCTTCGCCGACGGCGTCGACACGCTCTTCGTGATCGAAGAGAAGATGCCGAGCATCGAGTCGCTCATCAAGGACGCGCTCTACAACCAGAGCGTTCGCCCCCAGGTCATCGGCAAGACCGACCAGACCGGCGCACCGCTGCTGCCCTCTTACGGGGCGCTCGACGCGGACGGCCTGCTCGCACCGCTGCGTCGCATTCTCGGCCCGACCATCGGCGATCGCCTCGTGCCCGAGCGGCCTGAGCGTCGGCTGATCCCGCTGATCAGCGAGACCGAACGCGCCCCGTTCTTCTGTTCCGGCTGCCCGCACAACCGAAGCACCGAGACCCCCGACGGCTCACTCGTCGGTGCGGGCATCGGCTGCCACACCATGACGCTCCTCATGGACCCCGAGCGGGTCGGCGACATCGCCGGCCTTACGTGCATGGGCAACGAGGGCACCCAGTGGATTGGCATGTCCGACTTCGTCGAACGCAACCACCTGATCCAGAACCTCGGCGACGGCACCTTCTTCCACTCCGGCCAACTCGCCATCCAGGCCGCCGTCGCCTCCGGCGTCGACATCACCTACAAGCTGCTCTACAACGGCACGGTCGCCATGACCGGCGGGCAGGACCCGCAGGGTCAGATGACCGTCGGCGAGGTCGCAACGGCGTTGCTCGCCCACGGGGTGACCCGGGTGCTCGTCACCACTGACGAACCCGGCAAGTACGGGCGAGTGCTCCCGATTCCCGGTGGCCGCAGTCGTCGATTTGGGGGCGATCCCCTGCCGAACGGCGTCGACGTGTGGGACCGCTCCCGGTTGATGGAGGCGCAGGAGGTGCTGGCCGCCACACCTGGGACCACGGTGCTCATCCACGATCAGGCGTGCGCAGCCGAGCTCCGCCGAGCCCGCAAGCGAGGCAAGGCTCCGACCCCGGCGGAACGAGTGGTGATCAACCCTCGAATCTGCGAGGGCTGCGGCGACTGTGGCCAGGTCAGCAACTGTCTGTCGGTGGAACCCGTCGACACGCCGTTCGGCCGCAAGACCCAGATCAACCAAACCACCTGCAACCTCGACTTCTCCTGCCTCGAGGGCGACTGTCCGTCCTTCATGACCGTCGTTCCCGGCGATGAAGCGACCGTGGCGGGCACCTCGAAGAGCGTGCCAACACCGCCACCGGTTCCCGAACCGACCCTCATCGTCCCGAGCGACCACTTCGCCATGCGCATCACGGGCATCGGGGGAACCGGCATCGTGACCGTGTCCCAGGTGCTCGGCACGGCGGCGATGTTCGACGGCTTCGCCGTTCGCGGACTCGACCAGATCGGACTCTCGCAAAAGGCCGGGCCCGTCGTCAGCGACGTCCGACTGTCGAGGGCGAGCGCCAACCAGACGAACCGTCTGGGCACCGGCCAAGCCGATCTGTTGCTCGTCTGCGATCAGCTGGTGGCCGCGACCGAGCGCGGACGCCTCGTGTGCGACCCGGAGCGAACGGTGGTGGTCGGATCGACCAGCACGACTCCGACGGGCGCGCAGATCAGTCACCCGGAGATCGCAGCGCCAGCGCCCGACGCCCTCGCCGAGCTCCTCGCCACCGAGACTCGAGCCGATCATCACTACTGGGGCGACGCCGAGGCGATCACCACGGCGTTGTTCGGCGACGCGGTCATGGCGAACATGTTCGTGGTCGGCATGGCCGTGCAGGCCGGCGCACTTCCCGTCAGCGCTGCCTCGATCGAGCAGGCCATCGAGGTGAACGGCGTGGCCATCGATCGAAACCGCTCAGCCTTCCGCTGGGGACGAGCCCACGTGGCCGTGCCCTCGGCGACGATGGAGCTTCTCGCTGCGAACACGGCCGGCTCAGTCGTCCGAACGCCGGTGGTGCCGGCGGGGCTTCGCAGCCGAATTGCCGGCATCGGCGGTGGCGACGCCACCCTTCTCGCCGACCTCGACCGCTTGGTGCCCGATCTGATCGGCTTTCAAGACGAGGCCTTGGCGGAACGATTCCTCGACCGCATCGGCCGAGTCGCCCATGCCGAGCGCGCGTGTGGCACCGCCGTCGATCTGCCCCTCACCCGGACCGCTGCAGCGAGTCTCCACAAGCTGATGGCCTACAAGGACGAGTACGAGGTCGCCCGCCTGATGCTCGACGCCGAAGGTCTGAGCGAGGCCCGCGACGTGGCCAACGGCGGCTCGATCACGTACCGCCTCCACCCACCGATGCTCAAAGCGCTCGGTCTCGACGACAAGATCTCGGTCGGCGAGTGGGCAGCACCGGGCCTGGCCGTGTTGGCAAAGGGCAAGCGACTGCGAGGCACGAAGTTCGACCCGTTCGGACGGGCTGAGGTCCGCCGGATCGAACGGGAACTGATCCCCGAGTTCGAGGCCGTACTCGACCGTCTCGTCGCCGATCTGAGCGCCGATCCGAGCGCCGAGTCGCTCGAGCGAGCCATCGAGATCGCGGCCCTTCCCGACATGGTCCGGGGTTACGAGGACCTCAAACTCCGACGGGTCGTGGAGTACCGCGCTCGTCTTCGAGACGTTGAGGCGGGGACGTCTCGCTAACCGCACGAGTCTGCCGCATCGAGCAGGCTGCGGCGCGTTAGCGTCGATCCATGCATCGGCCAGCCACCCGGCGACGACACGCGCTCCGAGCGCTCATGACTTTGACGTTCATCGCCAGCGCGTGCTCGTCGACACCGGCACCTGACAGCGCCGAACCTGCCCTCCAACCCACGACGAGCTCGTCCGTCGAAGCGCTCGTCGAGAACGAGCCCCTTGAAGAGGAGGGACTCGCTGCGGAGGATCCGGCGAGCATCGATGACGGCGTCGATGCCGAGGAACGACGCCGATACTGCGAAGCGGGACAGTACGGAACAGAACCAGCGACTTGCCCTGTCGTGACGCCCATCCAACCCTCGAGCGAGACGATCGACGAACTCGACCAGGTCTTTCGAGCCGTCGATGGCTTTGACATCGAGGGGCATCGGTTCTCCTCGACCTTGATCGTCGTCGACGGTGTTCCATTTCGCCAGTACTGGCAGCTCGACGACCCGAACGACTTCGTCTTGCACCCGATGTCGATCGGCTCGTACCTGTTCCGCAACGTCGATGACGACGAGGTTCGCAACAGTGCGCCCGACATCATCGCGAGCGTCGGAACCCAGACCCCCAATGGCGGCTCGGCATTCTTCTATCCCAACCTGTACCCACTCAATCGGTTCAGGGGCCCCGATTACATCTACAGCGCCATCAGCCAGAGCGAGATCATGGCGGCGTTCGTCCTGATCGATCAGCTCGAGGGCACACCGGAGACGCGAGACCGCCTGGCGTCCGTTCGAGATGCTCTCTTCCTCGACTACGAGGAGGGCGGTGTGAGCCTGGCTGGTGTCGCTCAGCTCGAGGTTCCGCTGTTTCGATCGAATCCCGAGATCATCTTGAACGGATGGCTGCACTCGCTGCTCCACCTCAACGACTACGCCATCGCGTACGACGATGCAGACGTCGCCGCCTACGTTCGAGCCAACCTTCGGTTCTTCGTCGACAACAACGCCGCTTGGTACGACGACGAACGCAACATCAGCCGCTACAGCGACACATCCCCACAGCGGGTGATCATCACGCCTCAGACCGACGGAGGTGAGTTCGACCTCGATGTCCGGACCGTTTACGCGCCCCTCGCAGACGAGCTCCAGCCCTACGTCGTGCCCTTCGCCGATGATCCATCAGGCTCGTTTGGCGGATTCGACAACCGGATCGTCGCGACGGGCGGCGATCTCGGCAACGCGGCTTCCGCAGTCGTCAACTGCTCGCTGCTGTTCCGCACGACGCTGGTCGCCGACGCGCCGTTCTCTGCCCGGATCAAGGACAACGGGTACGAGGTCGATCGCGCCACCCCCGGAGCGGAGGGGACGTGGCACGATCTCGACTCCGAGCCGGCTCCAGGCGGTCTGCACAGACTGGAGCTGACGCTCGACGATGCGGAGCTGCTGTGCGGCTACCCGACCAACTTCGCGAAGGCGAACGGCAAGAACTACTACCACGTGCAGCACATCGTGGCGCTCAGCTACCTCGCCAACTTCGGCCAGCTCGACGACCCAGCATTGACCGAAGAGATCAACGCCATTGCGTCCAGCTGGTATCGACGATCGGCCGATTTCGGGCTTCGCCCGATTGCGGACTTCGAGTCGCCCCAACTCGTTCTCGAGGGAATCAATCGGGGCAAGGTCTTTCAATCGGTCACCGACGTCGAGGTTCTCTTTCGAGCCGCCGGGATCGAGCTGTTCGACGAGCACCGCCCCTAGGGGCAGGCCACCACATCGAGGAAGAGCTGGTGCAACCGATCGTCGGCGGTGAGCTCGGGGTGAAATGACGACACCAACACGGGGGCGGAGCCAGCGTGGGACCGGCACAGCACGGGCACGTCGTCGACCGACGCCAACACGTCGACCCCGTCACCGACGCGTTCGACGACCGGGGCACGGATGAAGACCGATCGGAACGGCTCGTCGAGCCCGGTGACCGGCAGATCTGCCTCGAACGAGTCGATCTGGCGGCCGTAGCCGTTGCGACGAACACCGATGTCGATCGCGGCGAAACTGCGTTGATCGGCTCGACCATCGCTCACGTCGGTCGCCAACAGGATCATCCCCGCGCACGTCCCGAACACCGGCATGCCACCGTCGAGCCGGGCTTCGATCGGAGCGCGCAGGCCCTGGCTGTCGAGCAGCTTCGACATCGTCGTGGATTCCCCGCCGGGAATCACGAGCGCGTCGACACGGTCGAGATGCTCGGCGGTGCGGACCTCAGAGGAGGTCACGCCGAGCCGTTCGAGTGCTTCGATGTGGCGAGCGAAGGCTCCCTGGAGGGCCAGCACACCCACGTGGGGTGTGCCGTGCTCGTCCGCCGCTGGACTCACCAACCTCGGTCTTCGAACCGGGTGCCGCCGCCGTTGACCTCGTCCATGTTGATGCCGGTCATCGGAGCACCGAGACCTCGGGAGACCTTGGCCAAGATGTCGGCGTCGTTGAAGTTGGTGGTGGCTTCGACGATGGCCTTCGCACGGGGTGCGGGATCGTCGCTCTTGAAGATGCCGGAACCAACGAACACGGCTTCAGCACCAAGCTGCATCGCGAGGGCGGCGTCGGCTGGAGTGGCAAGGCCGCCAGCGCAGAACATCGGAACGGGGAGCT
>CALLIQ010000363.1 GCA_938008925.1 uncultured Acidimicrobiales bacterium | reverse complement strand
CACCAGCCGCTCGCTGCAACCGACGACGGGCCGGGCGTGGCAGAGCTGCCAGTTCCGCCTGCTTTGCTTCGAAACGCCGCTCGATCGAGCGGCGACGCAACGCAGGCGTCGTCCACTGCCTGGGTCCATTCGGAATATCGTTGTCCGTCATGCTGACGTCCTCCTGTGGTGATCCGTCGATCGCCGAAGCAATGGCGCGGGCGAATGATCAGCTCGAACGCTGGCAACTCGACGGGGCGATCCACAGCTATCGGCAGGTGCTCGCGGCCGAGTTAGCGAACGCGGACGCCAACCACAATCTCGGCATGGCGTTGTTGCGGGCGCGGCGGGCTCCCGAAGCGGTCGAATTCCTCCGACGTGCACTCGACCTCAGGCCGGGCTGGGACTCGGCTCAGCTCATGCTGGGGATGGCGTTGGAAGAGATCGGCGACACGGTGGGCGCGGGCGGTGCACTCCGGTCAGCGGCGGCTGGAGCGCTCGGCAATGCGGCGCTGGCGCTGCACGCAGATGCGCTCGGTCCTTCGGTGTTCGATGGTGAGCAAGCGATCGACTCGTACCTCGACGAGCTCGATGCCGCACTCGATCGTCACCTCGACGAGTCGACCGAGCGCATCGCCGGGCTCGACAGCTCCGAGCTCCTCAACAGCAACGCTCGGCCACCGTTCGTGCTCGGCTATCTCGGCCGGGATCTTGGCACGGTGCTCGAGAAGTGGGCGTCGGTCTTCGCTCCCCGCTTCGCCGGGCGCCCGGAGCCGATCGAACCGATGGCCGGAGATCGGCGCAGGGTCGGTTGGGTCGTGACTCCTGCCCACGAAGGCACCTTCATCGTCGACCGCCTCCCGCTCCTCAAGCGGTTCGACGCGGACGAACTCGACGTCATGATCTTCGCCGGCGCCGGCCCATCGGCCGCTCGAATCCGCGAGGCCGCCGCAGGGTCCGTTCGAGTGATCGAGTGCGAACCTGCCATCGACGAGATGGCGGCGTCCGTCCGAGCGGCAGCCTGCCACGTTGCGGTGTTCTGGGAGTGCGGCACCGACACGCTGAACTACTTCCTCCCGTTCGAACGACTCGCTCCCATCCAGGCTCTCGACTGGGGCACCCCCCACACCAGCGGTCTGCCCGTCATGGACCACTACCTGTCGTCGGCAGAACTCGAACCCGTCGATGCCGACGATCACTACTGCGAGCAGCTCGTTCGCTTCGACACCGTCCCGGCCTTCTTGGAGCGACGCGATCGCTCGAGCGAGCTGTTCAGTCGCTCCGACCTCGGGTTGAGCGACGACCGACATCTCTACGTGTGCGGCCAGAATCCCCTCAAGCTCCACCCGAGCTTCGACGGGGTGATCGCTGACATCGTGCGGCGCGACCCGTCGGCTGACATCGTCTTGTTCAACAAGACGCCCGGGCATGCATCGGCCGTGCAGCGGCGGATGGAGAACACCATCCCCGACGCCGTCAAGCGCGTGCGATGGGCTGACACGAGCGACCATCGCGTCTACACGAGCCTGCTGAGCAGCGCCGACGTCTGCCTCGACGCCCCGCACTACAGCGGCATGAACATCAGCTACGAGACGTTCCATCTGGGCACGCCCGTGGTGTGTGTCCGGAGCTCGTTCATGCGCGGTCGCTACACCGCTGCGCTGGCAGACCGGATGGAGCTCCCCTCGCTCGTGGCGGACGATCTCGCATCGCTCGGGTCGACCGCCGTCGCTCTCGCCGATGCCGACGTCAACCAGTCCCTACGTTCGGCGCTGGCCGAACGCAGCGACTCGCTGTTCGAGAATCAACGGGCGGTCGATGCCTTCACCGAGTTCCTGACCGCTGTCGAGAGGCCCTAGCTCACACACCCATCGCTTCACGCGTCGGGCCATGCTGCGCCCTGACGAGAAGGCCCCAGCCAGACGGCACCGGAGAGGATGATCGTCACGCCGGCGGCGAGGATGACGGTGCGGGCAGAGAACGAATCGAGGGCGGCCGCCGCGATCAGCGAGCCGACCGCCATGCCGAGCGAGATCGCCACGTTGAGCCCGGCGAAGGCTCGACCACGCTCGGTCTCATCGATTCGCTCGACGAAGAACGTCTCGGCGAGCAGCTGCTCGGGGGCGAAGGCGACCCCCCACACGAACCAGGAGATGGCGAGAATCTCCGGCCGGTCGACGAGGCCACCGATCGCGCACGCCACGGCGTAGGCCGGCGTGGCGATGAGGATCAGCCGCGGCAGCGGAATCGAGAAGCGACGACCACCGATGAAGGCAAGGCCGACGACGCTGCCCGTCCCATAGCCGGCGATGGCGAGACCGAACCAGTAGTCGGGCGCTTGGAGTTCGCTCTCGTAGAACACGACGGCCGAGGCCATGACGAGCCCGACCGTCGCCATCTGGATCACGACGTGCACGATGAGACGACGCACACCGGGCGTGCGGAGCACGACGGCCATGCCCTTGCGAAGCTCGCCCGCTGACTCGGCGAACGACTGACCGATCTGCGAGGCGCGCCGGGCCGCAGCGTCAGGGTCCGCGTTGCGTACCGTCGACAGCAGCGCGAACGCGACCAGGAACGTGCCTGCGTTCAACAGCAGCGAGGTGCGGGGGCCGATGACGGCAACGGCGAGCCCGCCGAGCCCTGGCCCGATCGTGATCGACGCCGACTGCACGATGCGTCGAAGGGCGAGCACCTGTTGCAGGTCGCCCTCGGCGTGGCTCGGCACCATGGCGTCGAAGCTCGGGTTGTCGGCCATGCCGGCGGCTCGGGCGAGGACGCCGCAGGTGACGGCGGCGAGGAGCGGGTCGATGGCGAACGCGCCGACGAGCAGGATCGCACGCAGCAGCTGGGAGGCCTGGAGCACGCGCTGGCGATCGAACGCGTCGGCCAGCATCCCGCCGATGAACGCGAGCACGATGCCGAGGCTGAGCTCGGCGGCGAAGGTGAGCGATGTGAGCACTTCGCTCTCGGTCCGAGCCCACACATAGAGCGGCAGCGCCACCAGCGAGATGCCGTCGCCGAGCTCGGCAATGAACTGCGCCGTGAACATGCGGCGCAACTTCGGGCGACGGAGTGGAGCGAGCAGACCCGGCGTCTCGGCCTGTGTCTCGGGCTGGGTCACGGGCTGTGTCTCGGTCGGGGTTTCGCCAGAGGTCTCGCTCGAAGCTGCGTCTGGGTCGAGGGCCATCGCCGGGGACCCTACCGACCCCTCTCCGCCTCGGTGAAGAGCGGTGTTGAATCTGTCACGCCGGGTACCCGTGGGCGGGCGGGCCTCCCCTACTATCCACCGACTATGACTGCGTCGACGTTGCCACAGCCAGATCTCCAGACCGCCGCCACCGCCCTCGAAGCGGCCGATCAAGTGATCCGAGGTGCGGTCAAGCACCTGGCGGAGACGAGCTCGGTCGACGCCGACCAGGTCATGGCCTACGACATCGCCCACGCAGCCGCTGCGGTCGAGACGGCCAAGTCGATGATCGACTACGGCAACAAGGGCGCCCTCGAGGGCCAGCTCACCTGCGTGTTCATCGCCGATGCCATCGCCGACCTCGCCTCGAAGGTGTGGGGTCGCGAGAGCCAGTGGAATTGTGCGCTCGACGCGCTCGATGCCACCCGTGAGTTCGTGGCCACCTGGCGCGAGCCCGCCGTGTTGGCCGGTCTCGCCGGCCAGGACGGTCCCCGCCACCTCGACTCCGAGTTCGAGCTCGTGGAGGAGACCTTCCGCCGCTTCGCCGACGAGCAGGTGAAGCCCCGGGCAGAACACATTCACCGCACCAACGGCGACATCCCCGAGGACCTCATCAACGGCCTCGCCGAGATGGGCTGCTTCGGTCTGTCGATCCCCGAGGAGTATGGCGGCTTCGCCAGCGGTGGCGAGAGCGACTACTTCGGCATGGTCATCGCCACCGAGGAGCTCAGCCGTGGTTCGCTGGGTGCCGGTGGCTCACTGATCACCCGGCCCGAGATCCTCGCCCGAGCGCTCGAAGCGGGCGGCACCGAAGAGCAGAAGCAGACCTGGCTTCCCAAGCTCGCCATGGGCGAGATCATGAACGCTGTCGCCGTCACCGAACCCGACTTCGGTTCAGACGTCGCCGGCGTGAAGGTCACCGCGACCAAGACCGAAGACGGCAGCGGCTGGCTCATCAACGGCGTGAAGACGTGGTGCACGTTCGCCGCCCGGGCCGACGTGCTGATGACCCTGGTGCGCACCGAAGCCGATCGGTCGCTCGGCCACCGGGGCCTGTCGATCCTCATCGTGCCCAAGCAGCGAGGCGACGGCCACGGGTTCACCGAAGAGCAAGAGCCCCACGCCGGTGGCACCACCGGCAAGCTCGAAGCTCGCCCGATCGACACGATCGGCTATCGGGGCATGCACTCCTATGAGATCGCCTTCGAAGACTTCTTCGTGCCCGCCGAGAACCTCATCGGCATGGACGAGGGCCAGGGTCGAGGCTTCTACTTCCAGATGGCTGGCTTCGAGAACGGCCGCCTCCAGACCGCAGCTCGCGCCGTCGGTGTGATGCAGGCCGCCTACGAGGCTGCGAAGGACTACGCCGAGAACCGGGTCGTGTTCGGTTCGCCCATCGCCGAATATCAGCTGACGCAGGCCAAGCTCACCCGCATGGCCGCCATCATTCAGGCGTCACGCCAGTTCTCGTACTCGGTCGGCAAGATGATGGCCAAGGGCGAGGGCAAGATGGAAGCCACGCTCATCAAGGCCTACGTCTGCAAGGCCGCCGAGTGGGTCACCCGAGAGGCCCTGCAGATCCACGGCGGTATGGGCTACGCGGAGGAGTACGACGTGAGTCGCCTCTACGTCGACGCCCGAGTGCTCTCGATCTTCGAAGGCGCCGACGAGACCCTCTGCCTCAAGGTCATCGCCCGCTCCCTCGTCAACGACGCGAAAGCCAGCTGAATCACCTTCTGGCAACTGTTTGGTTGTTGCAACAACCAAACAGTTGCAAGAACGGGAAATCAGGCGGTGAGGGCGCTCAGGGCGTCGAGCGTTCGCTGCCAGGCGACCGCTGAGTGCTCGGCGCTGTAGACCTCGGGCCGCGTCTCGTTGAAGAAGGCGTGCTCGCCGTTCTCATAGACATGGAACGTGGCGTCCTTGCCGAGCCCCTGCAGCGTGGCGTCGAGCTCGGCCGCGGCCTCGGGGCCGAAGAATCCGTCGTTCTCGGCGATGTGGGCCACGATCGTCCCCTCGACTGCTGACCAATCGGGCTGGGCGTTCTCCCACGGAATGACGCCATACCAAGGGACGGCGACGGCGACGGCGTCTGGGCGCTGCGCAGCGAGGGTCAGCGTGAGGCCACCACCCATGCAGAAGCCGGTGACGCCGATCTTGTCGCTGCCGGACTTCTCACGCACGAGCTCGACCGCTCCGGACAGGTCCTTGGCGGCCTGAGCGAGGTTGAGGGCCATCATCTCCTTGCCCGCTTCATCGGGCTCGTCGGTGACCGTGCCGTGATAGAGGTCGGGCGCCAGCGCCACGTAGCCCTCGGCGGCGAAGCGGTCGGCGACGTCTTTGATGTGGTCGTTGAGACCCCACCACTCCT
>CALLIQ010000362.1 GCA_938008925.1 uncultured Acidimicrobiales bacterium | reverse complement strand
GCCGACGTCGAGGGCGTCGGCAACACCGCCGTCGAGGAGATCGTCCGACTTGCCAGCCCGGTGACCTACATGCGCCGGACCGCAACCGAGGACACGATGCTCGGCGACACGGCCATCAGCGCCGGCGACAAGCTCGCGATGTTCTATCTCGCCGCCAACCGCGACGAGGCCGTGTTCGAGGACCCGTACGCATTCAACGTGCTGCGCGACCCGAATCCCCACGTCGGGTTCGGTGGGCCCGGTCCGCACTTCTGTTTGGGCGCTCACCTGGCTCGCCGAGAGATCCTCGTCATGTACCGGGAGCTGTTCGAGCGGCTCCCCGACATCGAGGCCGCCGGTGAGCCCGACTACCTCGCCTCGAGCTTCATCCACGGGATCAAGCACCTTCCCGCCACGTTCACGCCGACTGCGCCGAAGCGCTGATCGTCACGCTGACGCGCTCGGCACGTGCGTGAGCTTCCGGCCTCCGGGCCGCTGACGATTCTCGGCCTGACCTGGTCGACGGGTCAGCCGATGGTGCGGCTTCGCAGCGGCGACGATCCATCCAGCCTGTACCCGATCACGGGCATGCGGCTGTCGTACCGCGTGGACGTCGATGGTCTTCGACGCTGCATCGGTCATTCGGGACCTCGCTCTCGCGACGAGCCGGACGACTGCGAAAACCGGCCCGAGGCCGGATCGAAGACGTGCGCGTCGTGCTCGATCAAGGACGCTCGCTTCGCCGGAAGCCTGCACCACGCCCATCTCAGGGAGGAGTCGACGACCGACCCGGAGATGGCGGCCCACCTCGCGCAACCGAACCGGATCTACCTCGCTGCGTTCAGAGACGGCTCGGTCAAGGTCGGCACGTCGACGCTCAAACGAACCGACGTGCGCCTCGCCGAGCAGGGAGCCTGGATGGCACGCATCGTGGCCGACACACCGAACGGGGTCGTCGTCCGCGAGCTCGAAGACGTCATCACTGCCGAACTCGGACTCCCTCAGTCCGTCACGATCACCCGCAAGCTCACCGGGCTGGCCCAGCCGAGAACCGACGAGTGGCTCAACGGTGTGCTGATGCGCCACGCCGAGTCGGTTCGAGCCCTGGTCAGAGGAATCGATGCCGACGTGTCACCCGCCGATGCTGCGTGGCGCAACCCTGCTCTCGACGCTGGCACCTGGCCCGTCGTGCACCGCTATCCCCACTCGCTCGGCACCGGCTCGCACGAGATCGAGGCGATCGGGGCCGTCGGGAGTGCGGTCGCCTTTCGACGCTCGGCTTCCGCCGACGTGTTCGTTGCCGACATCCGTCAGCTGCTCGGCCTCCCGCTTCAACTCGGCGATGCCGAGCCGGCCCCGGTCACGGTGCAGGACTCACTTTTCTGAAGGCGAGCTCGGCGTGCTTGACTGTCCGCCATGACCGCGATCACCGAATCCGTCTCGCTCGAAACCAACGAGGGCATTGCCGTCCTCACGGTCGACAACCCGCCAGTGAATGCGTTGAGCTTTCACGTCCGTCAGGGCTTGCTCGATGGCGTCAATGCGGCCGTCGCCGACGGTGCGTCCGCCATCGTGATCGTGTGCGCCGGGCGAACGTTCATCGCCGGCGCCGACATCAGCGAGTTCGGCTCGGCCCCGAAGGGTCCGGGTCTCGGCGAGGTGCAAGCGGCCATGGAGAACGCGCCGGTTCCGGCCGTGGCTGCAATCCACGGAACGGCCTTGGGCGGCGGCCTCGAGGTGGCCTTGTGCGCTCACTACCGGGTGGCGCTCGAGTCGGCCCGGTTCGGACTGCCAGAGGTGAAGCTCGGACTGCTGCCAGGTGCCGGTGGCACGCAGCGACTCCCCCGCGTCACCGGGGTCGAGAAAGCACTCGCCATGATGACCTCGGGTGACCAGATCGGCGCCGACGAGGCGCTCGTGTGCGGCCTGATCGACGAAATGGTCGAGTCCGACGACGTCTCGGCCCTTGCCGCCGCCGGTGTCGCCTTCGCCAAGAAGGCGGTCGAAGGTGAGTGGCCCCTCAACCGAATTCGCGACCGCGACGAGAAGCTGGCCGATGCGAAGGCCGACCCGCAGGTCTTCGCCGACATCCGGGCCAAGATCGCCAAGAAGACCCGAGGCTTCCTCGCCCCGGAATACAACATCCAGTGCATCGAGGCCGCGGTCAACCTCGACTTCGATGCCGGCCTCGCTCGGGAGCGGGAGCTGTTCACCGAGTTGATGAGCGGGTCGCAGTCGGGTGCTCAGCGCTACTACTTCTTCGCCGAGCGAGCGGCCAACAAGATCCCCGACATCCCCAAGGACACGCCGCTGATCGACATCCAGCGAGCCGGTGTGCTCGGCGGCGGAACGATGGGTGGCGGCATCGCCATGAACTTCGCGAACGCCGGTATTCCCGTCGTGGTCGTCGAGCGCGATCAGGACGCCATCGACCGCGGGCTCGGCGTCGTTCGATCGAACTACGAGCGTTCGGCCAAGCGTGGATCGATTCCGCCCGAAGCGGTCGAGGCCCGGATGAGTCTGATCACCGGCTCGATCGACAAGAACGACTTCGCCGAGTGCGACATCGTGATCGAGGCCGTCTTCGAAGACATGGAGCTGAAGAAGACGATCTTCGCCGAGCTGGACACGATCTGTAAGCCCGGCGCCATGATGGCCACGAACACCTCGGCGCTCGACGTCAACGAGATCGCAAATGCCACGACTCGCCCCGAGAGCGTGATCGGCATGCACTTCTTCTCCCCCGCCAACGTGATGAAGATGCTCGAGGTCGTCCGAGGCGATGCGTCATCCGACAGCGTCGTGGCGACGGC
>CALLIQ010000361.1 GCA_938008925.1 uncultured Acidimicrobiales bacterium | reverse complement strand
TCGGCGTAGCGCCGGAACACCGACTGGCGGAAACCGATCCACCGACCGGCGTGGGTCTCATAGGAGTGGACGTCGTGACGCTCAGCGCCGACGCCCATCGGCAAGACGTAGTCGGCGAACCAGGACGTCTCCGACCACGTCGGGGTGAGGGCGACGTGGCACTTGACCTTCTCTTCGTCCTTCAGCGCTTCCATCCAGGTGAAGCCGTCGGGGTTCGTCCAGATCGGGTTGTAGACGCGGGAGAAGTAGACGTCGAGCGACCCGCGGCCCTCGTTGAGGAAGTGCGGAAGCAGGATCGACATCTCGTGGTAGGCGAGCGGGAACTCCTTCGGCCATTCGAGCTCGTTCCACGTGTGGATGTTCTGCGCACCACCTGGCGCGGCCGGCTTGAACTTGTTCATGCCGTTGCCGGCGGTCCCGCCCTTGGTGGCGACCGATCCGGTCAGCACGTTGAGGAAGAAGAGGCAACGGGCGACCTGCCAGCCGCCCATGTTTCATGCACCGGCGGCACGCCAGTTATGCGAGGCGAACTTCGTGGGGTGCTCGCCGATCAGGTCGGCGATCTCGCGAATGGTGTCGGCGTCGACGCCGGTCTTCTGCTCGGCCGCTTCGGGCGTGTACTCGGCGTACTCGTCGAGCAGGGCGGCCCGCATCTGCGAGAACTCGACCGGACGGTCGGGATGCTTCTCGGTGAGGTAGGTCTCCCAGTTGGTCCAGCGCTCCATGAACGCCGCATTCCAGGTCTCGTTCTGCACGAGGAGCCGGGCGATCGCCAGCAGGAGGAACGGCTCGGTTCCCGGCCAGGTGGGCAGCCAGAAGTCGGCCTTGGCGCCGGTGTTCGACAGGCGAGGGTCGACGCAGATGATCTTGGCGCCGCGGGCCTGGGCTTCCATGATCCGCTGGGCGTGCGGGTTGAAGTAGTGACCCGACTCGAGGTGAGCCGAGATCAAGAAGATCACTTCGGCGTTCGCGAAGTCAGACGACGGACGGTCGTGGCCCATCCAGCTCTGGTAGCCAATGCGGGCGTTGGACGAGCAGATGTTGGTGTGGGAGTTGTGACCGTCGCAGCCCCACGCCTTGAGGACGCGATCGGTGTAGCCGTCTTCACCGGGACGACCCACGTGATACATCACGCCGTTGCGCCGGTCGGCGAGGAAGGCCTCGCGGATCTTGTCGCCGACCTCTTGCAGGGCCTGGTCCCACGAAATGCGCTCCCACTTGCCCGAGCCGCGCTCCCCCACCCGCTTCAGCGGATGCATCACCCGCTCGGGGTCATAGACCTGGTTGAGCGTGGCCGGACCCTTGGCGCAGTTCCGACCCCGGCTGCCCGGGTGCTCGGGGTTGCCCTCGATCTTGGTGATCTCGCCGGTCTCCTGGTCGAAGTAGGCGATGAGCCCGCACCCGGCCTCACAGTTGAAGCACGTGGTCGGAACGAGGGTGTACTTCCGTTCGACCTTCTTCGGCCACGCCTTCGCGTCGAGCTCGGTCCAGTCATGCCACCGATCAAACGGCGGATACTTCGCAAGATCAGTCATTGGCTACTTCCAATTCCAAACGGAGTGAGAACAGGCGGCAACAGCGCGAGAGCAGAGGCGAGCGTCGAGTGCCCCGGCAGCGAGGACTCGGAGCGAAGCGACGCCGCAGCGACGGGGCACACGGCGATCGCCTCGCCGGGCAGTTTGGGCGTCCGACATCACGAGAGCGGCACGCTCTGTCCGGCCCGGACGAACGAGTCTTCGTAGGCGAACATGCCGAGCAGGGCGCACACGCCGCCGGCGGCGAGGAGGAGCGGCGTGTCCGAGCCGGTGGCCAGGAACACGATCGCATCGAATGCGGGGATGACGAGCCCGAGGCCGATGCCGCCGAGCCAGAACTGGTGGCGGAGCGAGCCAGACGTCATCTCGTGGACGGCGAGCTCGACGTGGCGGCTGCCGTGGGAGGTGAGCTCCATGGCGATGAACGCTGCGGTTGCGGCGACGCCACCGAGCAGGACCCAACCGATCGCGGCGGGTCGAGGCACATCCATGAACACGTCGAGGATGGCGTATGCGGCGCCGCCTGCGGTCACGGCCTGCGAGAGCAGAACGGGAAGCAACAGCGGGGTCTGCCACAGATCGCGGCCTTCGCATTGGGCGAAGAGGTAGGCGGTGTAGCCGGCGGTCCCGGCGGCACCGATCACGGCTGGGACGGCGAGGATCTGGAGCAGGCCCTCGTTGTCGAGCAGCCCGCCGAGGAACCACAGGGCGCACACCGCAGCGAAGAACATGAGCACGTATGCGCCCTTCACCAGCCACGACGACCAGTTGCCCTTCGTGATGAGGTAGTGGAACCGGCTCGGCTGTTTGAGGTCGGCGATCAACAGCACGCCGGTGGCGGCGAGGAAGACGCCGGCCACCACGGCCGGAACGATGCCGACGGCGGCCTGCTCGTCACCGTGACCGAGCAGCACCATCAACACGGCGACGAGCATCGTGCCTGCGGCGATCGCCTTGGTCACCAGATAGCCGGAGACCTTGCCCTTCCATGTCATCTGGTGCGACGTCGTGTAGGCCGTGCGGGCGACGACGCCGTCTTCGGAGTCGGGCTTCTTGCCGATGCTCACCGGCACCGTGGGGTGGCGGGCGCCGTTGGGATCGCGCAGCGTGTCGGCCCAAATCATGCCGTCGTTGGCGATGGCGGTCCGGGTCGGATCGAGCGACGCCTGATCAGCGCCTCGGTAGTAGACCTTCGGCTTCGTGTTCTGCTCGGGGGCACGCACGGCGACGTCGTCGCGGGCGATGATCCGGCTGATCTCCGAGGTCGGGTCATCGAGGTCGCCGATCTTGATGGCCTCGGTCGGGCACACGATCTGGCACGACGGCTCGAGTCCGACCTCGAGCCGGTGGTTGCACATGTTGCACTTGTGCGCCGTGTTGGTCTCGGGATTGATGTAGAGCGCGTCGTAGGGGCACGCGTTCATGCAGGACTTGCAGCCGATGCAGTCGTCGTCTTGGAAGTCGACGACGCCGTTGTCGGCACGGAACAGCGCCGAGGTCGGGCAGATGGTCATGCATGGCGCGTCGTCGCACTGGTTGCAGCGCATGACGTTGAACTTGCGGGCGACATCGGGGAACGTGCCCGTCTCGATGTACTTCACCCACGTTCGGTTCACGCCGAGCGGGACGTCGTGCTCGCTCTTGCAGGCGACGGTGCAGGCGTGACAGCCGATGCAGTTGTCACTATCCAGCAGGAAACCCAAGCGGGTCATGAGCGCTCCATCTCAGCTTCTCGATTCGCAGTTCTCATTTGTCCGGACACGAGGCCCGGACGAGGCAAGTTTCAGACTCTCACTATTCCGTGAGACCCTCTCACAGGCCGACGGCCAGAGAGTGTTTCACACCGCCACGCACCGTGCAGTAACTCGTCTCCGGACCTCGACGCGCGATGCGAGTTCGGGGGCACCGGCGGCGAGGACTGGGAGCGAAGCGACCCCGCAGCGCCGGGGCACCGGAGCTCGCATCGCAGCAGTCTTGGGGCTCACTCGACCTGCACAGCGGGTCAGGCGGT
>CALLIQ010000360.1 GCA_938008925.1 uncultured Acidimicrobiales bacterium | reverse complement strand
CCTTGACCATCCCGGCCGGAATCGTGTGCTCCAACGGATGGACGATGTCGATCTCGACGCCGTGCTCCCGCATGATCCCGGCCGGCCGGTTGATCAGTCGAAGGGTGTGCGACTTGTTCCGGTCGTGCTCCAGGGAGCAATTGATGAAGAGGGCCTTGAGGCCACTGAAGTCAGGAGAGGACACGAGTGCTCGTTTCCATGGGCGAGTGGGCGGAGGATGGACGTTGCGGAAATCTACTGCGGTGGCGCGATGGAGGCATCGGCCTCATGTCATTCGTTGCCAGACGACATCCACCGTCAGACGAGTCTGACGGTCACGCCGACGTCGGCGAACGTGGCGACGATCGCGTCGACGAGTTTGTCCGGCGCCCTGACCGCGTGCGGGTCGAGATGGAGCCCGATACCGGCGCTGCCGTCGTAGGAGAGCAGCGTGAGGTTGAACGCCGTGCCGGCGATCGGTCCGATCGGAACGATGTCGCGGATCTTCGTGGCGGCGAGCCACATGGGAATCGGCGGACCCGGCAGATTGCTCGTGGCGAAGTCGATACGAGACGCCTGCTCGATGGCGACGTTGGCCATGACGGCGGAGGGGATCAGGCCAGACATCGACCCGACGGCCTTGAGCAGGTCGGGCTGATCGCTGAGCTGCTCGCGCTTGGCTCGCACCTGATGTCCGACGGCGAGCGCCTGCTCCTCGAGGGTCGCATCGCCGCCCGGCACGGTGAGGGTGACCGGAACGAACGCATTGTCTCGGTCGCCGCTGTCGGCCGTTCGGGTGCTGACGATCGCCGTCGCCGTGAACGACTCGGGCCCGGCGTCCGTCTGATCACCGTCTGTCTGATCACCGTCTGTCTCATCGCGGTCTGCCTGATCGCCATCCGTCTGATCACCGTCTGGGGCTTCGTGACCGAGTGCGTCGTGGTAGCGGGTGAGCGCTTGACCGGCCGCTCCGACGAAGAGATCGTTGAGCGACAGATCCATCGAGCGAGCGGCGGCCTTCAGCGGATCCATCGGAGCGGTCATGGCGATGATCCGCCGGTTCCGAGATCGATTGGAGAGCAGCGGCGAGGCCTGGTGATCCGTCCCGGGGATGTGATCGACGAACGCCCGGGCTGCCTTGACGACATCGGTGCCGGCGGCCGCGACACGGGCGGGTTCGTTCAAGGTGCCCGCAGCGTCGTTCAGCATGCCGATGACACGCTCGGCGCCGAGACGAATCGTGTCGGCCATCGAACGGCTCTTGGGTTCCTCCGGTGGTGCGTCCCAGCTGTGAACGATTGCATCGAGATCGAATGGCTCGGGTGCCGGCGCGTCTGGAACGAACTCGAGTAGATGCTCGGCCAGCTTCAGGGCCCCGGCGCCGTCTGCGATCGAGTGGTGCAGCTTCGACACGAGCACCGACTTGCGATTGCGGAGACCGCCGATGAGCGTCATCTGCCACAACGGCCGGGTGCGATCGAAGGGGTCGTTGACGATCTGGGTCACCACTCGCATGAGTTCGTCAGGTGACGGCTTTGCACCGAGACGGATGAAGCGAAGGTGATGATCGAGGTCGAAGTGAACGTCCGGGACCCACGTCGGCGGATCGAGCGGGAGGGCCGATTCCTGCACTCGCTCCGACAGCGCGTCGACATGTGCGACGGCACGAGCGACCGTGATCCGCAAACGGGCGGGATCGGGATTGCCGTCGAGCATGACGATCGCGCCCATGGTCGATCCCAGGTTCGGGTTCTGCTCGAGGCTCCACAGGAGCTGCTCGGTGTCGGAGAGGCGGCGACTCACCGCACCATCATGGCGGGTGTCGACGCCGCTGGCTTGGCCGGGTGGACTCAACGGTTCGAATTCGGCCGGTTACCGGGTCGATGTCCCGTCACGGTAGAATCGTCTCCATCGGGTGTTTCGAGCCGATCGTTGGTTCGAAATGCTTCATGCCAGTGGGCGGACGCCGATAGTTCGAACACAACCAGCGAGATGAGGTAACGCAACGATGGTGAAGGTCTGGATCGACCAGGATCTCTGTACCGGAGATGGACTGTGCGCAGAAATTGCGCCCGACATCTTCTTCGGTTTGGACGACGGCCTGTACTACGTCAAGGAAGCCGCCGAGAACTTCGGCACCGAGAAGCTCTTCGACGGGACGGCCAATCCGGCCGGCGCCGAAGGCATGGCTCGGGTGCCCGAGGGTGGCCTCGATCGAACGATCGAATCGGCCGAAGAGTGCCCCGGCGAGTGCATCTTCATCGACGTCGAGTAACACCGACTCGGCACGCCGCATGACCGTCGGATGAGATCCGAGGTCATGCTTCAAAAACACGATTTCTTGAACTGATCGAACTGGGCCGTCCGGCTCAGTTCTTTCAGTTTTGGGCCGATGGGCAGATCGTGCGTCTGCTCAAGTTCGTCGTCTTCGTCGCCATCGCGGCAGGAGTGTTCTCGCTGTGGCAACAGCGAGAGTTCGTCGTGTCGGCCTACCGAGACGACCCGACGGCCACCGAACTGCGCCTCGATGGGCTCGACATCGCGTTCGACCCGACCCCGATCGCCGACTCGCCCCATGCGCTGTCGGTCGCTCCCGACGCCCGGCGCATTCGGTTGTCGACGGTCGAAACCGTCCCGCCCCCGATCGACGACGAACCCGAGCTGCCTTCGATGGGTGGCGGCCGCGCTCGAATCGACGGTGTGGTCTTCGGACCGGACGGTGTCGTTCCGGGCGCCGTCGTGCGGATTCAACGGCACACCTTCGAAGGCATCGTCGAAGAAGAGGTGGTCACCGATGCCGCCGGCTCGTGGAGCGTTCGAGGACTGCGTGGCGGTCGGTACAGCATCCGCGCCTTCGTTCCGAACTCGCTGACCTCGGGCACACCATCGCTCTTCTTCCTCGAGGATGCCGACAAGGGAGCGCTCGACCTCGAACTCGAGCCCGCCCCGACCGGTCGAGACGCCGAGGTCGTGGGGCCCACCCACATCGTGCCCGGCGAACCAGCGGTCGTCGCGATCACGCTCGGCCGGTGGATCGTCGATGCCGAAGGTCGGCTCGTCCGTTTGCCGGCATCGTCTGTCGAGCTCAACGCAACCGGCTTCGCACCCGTGTCGATCCTGTCCGAGCGCAGGGTGACGACCGACAGCGGCGGTGCCGTGAGCTACGTCGTCGACTGTGCCGAGGAAGGCCCCGCCGCAATCAATGTGAGCGGTTCGGCTGAAGGGGTGCTGTTCGCCGCCTATGCCGAGCTGCCGCCTTGCTCGTTCACGCCGCCGCCTCCGCCGCCAGGCGAAGAGGGCGACGAGACGGAGCAGACCGAGCAGCGCGACGAGCCGCAGGAGGACCTCGACCAATGACCTCCCTCTTCGGCGGCGTCGGCCGACTGTTCGTTGCCCTGTTCATCTCGGTGCTCGTCGTGCCCCCGGTGGCAGCGCTCGT
>CALLIQ010000359.1 GCA_938008925.1 uncultured Acidimicrobiales bacterium | reverse complement strand
GACCACTGCTACGAGTTCTTCACCGGCGCCGACTTCGCTGCGCTTCACGAGTCTGAGCTCGGCACGTTCTTCGTCACCGACTACATCGCCCGCCACTTCGATCAGCTCATCTGGAAGACGTTCAAGTTCGACGACCACCCCGAGCTGATCGAGATGGTGTTCGCCAACTACACCCGGCTCGTCCACCTGAGCCAGACCGACGACGAGTCGGTTCGGGCCGAGCTGGAAGCCGCAGCTCGCGATGCCGCCGACCGGCTCGGTCTCCGATTCGAAGCGCGACACACCGGCCTTGCACCCTTCGGCTCGGCGATGGTCTCCATCGCTCCCCGGACCACGGGCACAGCTAGAAACCGCACAGTTCCCACCACGCCCCCGAACTGAGACAGCCATGCCACGAGGACCCCAACTCATCACCATCTACTGGCGAGACATCCCGGCCCAGGTCAACGCAAAGACCCGCGGCGCGAAGCACCAGGTGCTGCTCAAGCCGAGGTTCCAGCATGCGATCGACCGGGCCGCGATGGTCGCCGGCATCACGACGTCGTCCGACTACGTCGGCGAGTGGCGCCAAGTCTCCGCCCCCGTCGAGGGCGACATCGAAGCCGCGGCCGAGGCCGAGGCCGCCCGACTCGACGATGCCTTTCCACTCGAACGAATCAACGAGTTCGTGAACGAGGGAGGCTGGGATCCGAGTCGCCCCGAATCCGAACGACGCTCCGAATCAGAACGATCAGCAAGCAACCCAACCCAGGAGAACGACCCCGCATGACCGACACCGTGATCAGCTCGGCGACCAAGGAGGTCGTGATCGGTTTCGATCGCCCCTTCGTGATGATCGGTGAACGCATCAATCCGACGGGGCGCAAGCTGCTCGCGGCGGAGATGAAGGAGGGCGACTTCAGCCGTGTCGAGGCCGACGCGATCGCCCAGGTCGCCGGTGGCGCACAGATGCTCGACGTCAACGCCGGCATTCCGCTGGCCGACGAGCCGGCTCTGCTGGCCAAGGCGATCCAGCTCGTGCAGGGCATCGTCGACGTACCGCTCGCGATCGATTCGTCGATCGTCGAGGCGCTCGAGGCCGGCATGGCCGTCTACCAGGGCAAGCCGCTCATCAACTCGGTCACCGGCGAAGACGAGCAGATGGAGCGCGTGCTCCCCCTCGTCGCCAAGCACGGCGCAGCCGTCGTGGCGATTTCGAACGACGAGACCGGCATCTCCGAAGACCCCGACGTTCGCTTCGAGGTGGCCAAGAAGATCGTCAACCGGGCCGCCGACCATGGCATCCCGAAAGAAGACGTCGTCGTCGATCCGCTCGTCATGCCGATCGGGGCGATGGGTACGGCCGGCCGTCAGGTGTTCGCGCTGGTCAACCGTCTTCGCAACGAACTGGGTGTGAACACCACCTGTGGCGCATCCAACGTGAGCTTTGGGCTCCCGGCCCGCAACAACATCACCGGCACGTTCCTGTCGATGGCGATCGCCCACGGCATGACCTCGGCGATCATGAACCCGCTGCACGCGGAGGTGAAAGACGCCGTGATGGCCGCCGACGTGCTCGCCGGCAACGACCCGAACTGTGCTGCGTGGATCGCAGCCAAGCGTGACCCGGAAGCCGGCGGCGGTGCCCGCGAGGGTCGTCGCGGCGGCCGACGTCGACGGACCGAGGCCTCCGGCTGATCGTGGCTCGGGTCGTCTTCACCCCCTCGGGCCTCGAAGGCTCAGTCGACGAGGGCACGACCGTCCTCGACGCGGCGCGCGCCCTCGGGGTCGATCTCGATTCGGTCTGCGGCGGTCGCGGCATCTGCGGTCGCTGTCAGATCGCGCCGTCGACCGGCTCGTTCCCCAAGTGGGGACTCGAAGTCGGCACCGACGCCCTGTCCGCGCCCGGAGCGATCGAGGCCGACTATCGGGGCAAGCGACCGATCGGCGACGGGCTTCGGCTCGGCTGCGCGGCGACCATCTGTGGCGATGTCGTCGTCGACGTCCCTGCCGAGAGTCAGATCCACAAGCAGGTCATCCGCAAGGACGTCGATGTCAGCGGCATCACGCTCGACCCCGTCGTCGAGCTCCGCTACATCGAGGTGGCCGAGGTCGAGCTCGGCGACGACGCGACAGCGGCCGACGTGGTCCGAGCCGCGCTCGAGGAGCAGTGGGAGTTGACCGGACTGACCGTTGCCCCGTCCGCTCTGGCCCAACTCCACCCGGCGATCGACGGCGGTTCCGCCGATGACGACGCACCCGGCCTGACGGTCGCCGTTCGCGATGGCTCCGCCGTCGTCGCCGCATGGCCGGGGTTGGTCGATCGGGCGCTCGGCGTTGCGGTCGACATCGGCTCGACGACCATCGCCGGCCATCTCGTCGATCTCGGCTCCGGATCGGTACTGGCCACCGCCGGCCGCATGAATCCGCAGATCCGCTTCGGCGAAGACCTGATGAGCCGCGTCAGCTACGTGATGATGAACCCGGGCGGCGACGTCGAGCTCACCGACGCGGTTCGGTCGGCCCTCGACGAGCTGATCGGCGAGCTCGTGACCGACGGCCTCGACGAGGCCGACTCGGCGGAAGCGGCAGGCCGTTCATCGGTTCTCGAGATCACGCTCGTCGCCAACCCGGTGATGCATCACCTGCTGCTGGGCATCGACCCGACGCCGCTCGGTGCCGCGCCGTTCTTGCTCGCCACCGATGAGGCCGTGTCGCTACCGGCCCTCGACCTCGACCTGCGGTGTCCGAACGCCCGGGTGTACATCGCGCCGTGCATCGCCGGCCACGTCGGCGCCGACACAGCGGCAGCGATCCTCGCCGAGGGCCCTCACCGAGACGAGCCGATTCAGTTGCTCGTCGACGTCGGCACCAATGCCGAGATCGTGCTCGGCAACCGAGACCGCTTGTTCGCCGCTTCCTCCCCTACCGGACCGGCGTTCGAAGGGGCCCAGATCTCGTGTGGCGTGCGGGCATCCGCTGGCGCCATCGAGCGGGTGCGGATCGATCCCGGCAGCTACGAGCCACGGTTCAAGGCGATCGGGTCGGAGCTCTGGAGCGACGAGCCCGGTTTCGCCGACGAGATCGGTACACCGATCGGCGTGTGCGGATCCGGCATCATCGAAGTGCTCGCCGAGATGAGCAAAGCCGGCATCCTCGATCGGGCTGGCGTGATCCAGGGATCACTCGCCGCCGAGAACGGCGGACCGACCGAGCGGGTCGTGTCGGATGAACGCACCTTCGCCTACGTCCTCGACGTGGCGGCAGGGATGCGCATCACCCAGAACGACGTGCGCGCCATTCAGCTGGCGAAGGCCGCTCTCAAGGCTGGCATCGATCTCTTGATGGAACACGCGGGGCTGACCGAGGTCGACGACATACGGCTCGCCGGTGCGTTCGGTTCCCACATCGACACCCAGGCCGCGATCGACATCGATCTGATCCCCCCGGCGACGACAGCGCTCGGTTCGCCCGGCAACTCCGCCGGAACCGGTGCCGTGCGAATGCTGCTCTCGGGAGCGGAGCGGGCCGAGATCGAATCGGTGGTTCGCACCGTGACCAAGATCGAGACGGCCACCGAGCCACGTTTCCAAGAGCTGTTCATCGACGCGATGGGCTTCCCCCTCGCTCCCGAGGCAGCGCCGGCCGAGTCCGGCCGTCGCCGACGACGAAGCCGCGGCAGATCAGCCGCGAGCGAATCCGGGCCAGACACCGACGCAACGCAAGAGACAGGACGACC
>CALLIQ010000358.1 GCA_938008925.1 uncultured Acidimicrobiales bacterium | reverse complement strand
GCAGCCTCGGCCTTCGCCGCGTCGTCGGCGATACGGCGCCCATCGAGTTTCCCGGATGACAACCGGGGGAAGCCGTCCTCGTAGTGGTGGCCGACGATCGACGTCGGCGGAAGCGTCACGATCTCGTTCACGATCGACCGGGAGGCGTCGAGATCGAACTCGGCAGCGTCGGACGCGAGCACCAGGCGGTCGCCGCCGTCCACGCAGACCACGTCGTGGCCAGCGGCGACGAGCTGGCGTTCGATGTGATCGAGATCGATGCGGAGCCCGAAGAGCTTCGCGAACCGGCTGCTTCGGCCGGTGATCGAGAGGAACCCGTCATCGGTGATTCGACCGAGATCGCCGGTGTGGAGCTCGTCGACCGACGCAGGTTGGGCGAAGTCGTCCGCCGATTCGGCGTAGCCCATCATGACGTTGTCGCCGCGATAGACGACGGCCCCCTCGGTGCCAGGCTCGACGGCCTCGCCTTCCTCGTCGACGATCTGGATCTCCCCTCCGGGGATCGGGACGCCGACCACGTCGAGGTGATCGAGGAGTTGCTTCGGAGGCACGAAGCACATCCGGGCGGTGGCCTCGGTCTGTCCGTACATGATGAAGAGATCGATGTCGCGGGCCGAGCACCATCGACCGTGTGCCTCGACACTCGACGGTGCGAGACGGCCTCCGGCTTGGGTCAGATAGCGAAGCGACGGGCGCGATCGCTGGTGGTCCGACAGCGTGGCGAGGAGATCGAACGTGTGCGGGACGCCAGCGAAACCAGTGACCGAGAACTCATCGATGCACGACCAGAAGTCGGGTGCGAGAACCGACTCGTCGTTGAGCACAACCGACGCGCCGACCATCAGGTGGGAGTGGATGACGGAGAGTCCGTAGCAGTAGTGCATCGGCAGCGTCGTCACGGCGACGTCGCGGTCGGTCAGCTCGAGATATTCGGCGATCGAGCGAGCGTTCGCGGCCACGTTGCGGTGGGACAGCCGGACCAGCTTCGGGGCACCGGTCGATCCCGAGGTGGCCATGAGGACCGCCAAGTCCGAGTGGGGTGCCAGCTCCTCGCTCGACGGCGACCCGACCGCGTCGAGTCGTTCGCCGCTGATGACATAGGACGCACCGAACCGTCGTGCCATCTCCTTCGCCCGCTCAGGATTGTCAGGATCGGTGAGAAGCACGGGGTGACCCGAGCGGAGACAGGCGAGGTACCACTCGATGGTCGTGAAGGACGTGTCGGCGGCGAGCACCACGAACGACGGGCTGGCGCCGAGCCGAGTGACGCGGGCATCGGCTCGGCGATCGAGCTCGGCGTAGGAGAGGCGTGCTCCATCACGATCGACGAGCGCGACTCGATCACCATGCTCGCTGAGATTGTTCAGAAAGCGGCCGGCGGGGATGACCGCCTGGCGTTGGCCGATGAGCATCGGGTCCCTCCAAGTCACTCCCCATCGGCAGGAAGCGGTCAGAAGTTCAGTGAGCGTCCCGTCTCACGCCCATCTACGAGATGCCGTGACGATGGGCGTAGACGACCGCTTGGACCCGATCGCGCAGGTGGAGCTTCGACAGCAGATTCGACACGTGCGTCTTCACCGTCGCTTCGCCGACGTAGAGCTTCTCTGCGATCTCTCCGTTCGACAGCCCGGCCGCGACCTGCTCGAAGACCTCGATCTCGCGCGCCGTCAGCTGATCGAGTTCGGGAGGCCGAGTCACCGGCTCGGTCCCACCGGCGAACGTGCCGATCACCCGCTGGGTCACGCTCGGGCTCAACAGCGCTTCCCCAGACGCCACGACGCGTACGGCATCGACGAGATCCTCCGGCGGAGCGTTCTTGAGCAGGAACCCGCTCGCCCCGGCCCGCAAGGCCTCGAAGATGTATTCGTCTCGTTCGAACGTGGTGAGGATGAGCACCTTCGGCGCATCTGCGATCTCGAGGATTCGCCGGGTTGCCTCGAGCCCATCCATGTTCGGCATCTGGACGTCCATCAACACGACATCGACGCTCGCTCCCCCGGGTGTCGTGCCGTCCACGAGCGAGAGGGCCTCACGCCCGTCGGTCGCCTCGGCGACGACGTCGATGTCTTCCTCGCTGCCCAGGATCAATCGAAACCCCGTGCGGACCATTTCCTGGTCGTCGACGAGCATGATGCGAATCACGATGACACTCCTTCGACGACGGAGGTTCCATCGGCTTGCGGCACCATCGACGGCGCGGCCGTCACCGACCCGGCGTACGGCAGGCTGGCGACCACCTCGAACCCGCCGCCGTCGCGGGCACCGTGGCGGAGCGAGCCGCCGAGGAGGGCGACCCGTTCGGCCATGCCGACGAGACCAGCGCCCCCCGTCGTCGATCGCTTGGCTCCCGCCGGTGCGTCGGTGGCCGGACCGCGTCCACGGTCTGAGACGGCGAGGTGAAGGGCGTCATCGCCGTAGGTGATCGAGACTTCGGCCACGTCGACACCGGCGTACTTGAGGCAGTTCGTCAGCGCCTCTTGCAAGATTCGATATGCGTTGAGATCCAGGCTCGGAGCGAGCGGGCGTTCGGTGCCGGTGATCGACAGCTTCAACGCCATTCCGGCGTTCGCGAGCTGCGATCGGAGCTCGGGGAGACGTGACAATCCAGGCGTTGGCGCGAGGGCGTCCGCGCTCAGACCATCGGGATCGGGTTCGTCCGCACGTCTGAGGAACCCGAGCAGTCGATGCAACTCCGTCACCGCTTCCCGACTCGACGACTCGATCGCTCGCAACGGTTCCTTCGTCGCGCCCGGATCGATGTCGACGATCCGCCTGGCAGCCCCGGCCTGCACGCCCATCACGCTGACGTGGTGGGCGACGACGTCGTGGATCTCGCGAGCGATGCGCACCCGCTCGTCCATCACGGCTCGACGAGCGTTCTCGTCCTGACTGGCCTCGAGCTCGAGGGTCCGAGCGGCGAGTTCGCGTTCGCGCTCGGTCCGTTTCCGGCCGAGATCGCCTGCCCACCACGTGACGGCGAACATGAGGACGTTCCAGGCGGAGTTGACCGCGCCGGTCAGGTAGAAGGTTCGCCGGGTGATGCCGAAGAGGGCAGCC
>CALLIQ010000357.1 GCA_938008925.1 uncultured Acidimicrobiales bacterium | reverse complement strand
ACCGGCCGACAACCCGGTACTACGCCAACCTGGCTCGGAACCATCGCCTCCATCACTTCCGGAACGAGGGCTACTGGCTCGGCGTCACGTCGAACTCCGGCGATCGATTGCTTCGCACCCTTCCCGCCAAGGGCGACGTCGAACGCTCCGAGACCGCCCGCTCGCTCGGCTGACCGCGTTCGTCCTCGGGCCCTCATCGCCCGGAGGTGGCGCTTGAGCGCGGCGGTGAGCTGCCATAGCGTCGCTGATGACTCGAGGAGGGTTTCGATGATCAGCGCACTGGTGCAATTTTCGCTCGCCAATCCCATGCCAGCCGACAAGATGGCCGAGGTCTCGGAGGCGAACGCTCCGCTCTACGAGGGGATGCCGGGCCTTGTCCGCAAGTACTACGTGAGTACCGATGGCGGCTCATCGGTCGGTGGGATCTACCTGTGGGAAGACCGTGCATCGGCCGAGGCGTGTTGGAACGATGCGTGGCGAGAACGAGTGACCGGTGCCTATGGCTCCGAGCCGACGATCACGTGGTTCGACTGCCCGGTGGTTCTCGACAACCGGCACGGCGAGCTCGTCACCTGACCGACGCCATCAAAACGGCGAACGGGCACTCACCCCGCTGGATTGCCAGCTGAATGAGTGCCCGATCGATCGGTCGATTCGTGGGAACCGAGGGCTACATCGCTGGGGCGATGCCCAGCTCGGAGAAGCCCTTCTTCTCGTAGTTCTCACGGAACATGTCGCGCAGGCTCGCTGCGGCCACGTCGTAGGCCTCGGGGTCGTCCCAGGTGTCGCGGGGATTCAGGATCCCGTCGTCGACGTTGGGGCACGAGGTGGGCATGGCGAGGCCGAGCGTCGGCTCGACCATGGTCTCGACGTCGTCGAGGTCGCCGTTGAGGGCGGCGTCGAGCAGGGCTCGAGTTGCCTTGAGCGACATGCGATCGCCCTTGCCGTACGGACCGCCGGACCAGCCGGTGTTGAGGAGGATGCATCGGGTCTGATGCTTCTCCATCCGGTCGGCGAGCAGCTGGGCGTAGACCGACGGCTTGTGGGCCATGAACGGAGCGCCGAAGCAGGCCGAGAAGGTGGCTTCGGGTTCGGTGATTCCGACCTCGGTACCGGCGAGCTTCGATGTGAAGCCGGTGACGAAGTGGTACATGACCTCGTCCGGATTGAGAATCGACACCGGCGGCAGCACGCCGAACGCATCGGCGGTCAACAACACGATGGTCTCGGGGTGCGGGCCGGATGCGCCTTCCTGCACGCCGGGGTTGCAGTCGAGCGGATAGGCGAACCGAGTGTTTTCGGTGATCGACCCGTCGGTGAGGTCGAACTCCTGCGGATCGGTGTCGGCGATGTCCTTGCCCGGCAGCGGGGGCACGTTCTCGATGAGGGTGCCCTTCATCGACAGCGCCGCCGCGATGACCGGCTCGTTCTCCTTCGAGAGATCGATCAGCTTCGCGTAGCAACCGTCTTCGAAGTTGGAGACGCCGGTGTCGGTCCAGACGTGCTCGTCGTCGCCGATGAGCAGTCGGTTCGGGTCGGCCGAGAGGGTGGTCTTGCCCGTGCCGGAGAGACCGAAGAGGATCGCCGAGTCGCCATTGGGGCCGACATTGGCCGAGCAGTGCATCGAGAGCTGCCCCTTGGAGGGCAGCACGAAGTTCATGAGCGTGAACATGGTCTTCTTGTTCACGCCGCAGTAGTCGGCTCGACCGAGCACGAGGGCGACACGGTTGACGATGTCGATGATCACGGCCCGGTTCGACTTGGTGCCGTCGCGCTCGGGATCGCAGTGGAACGACGGAACGTTCAGGAGCGTCCATCCGGTCTCGGGGCGGTCCTCGTCTGCCCGCACGGCCTTCGGGAACATGATGTTGCAGAAGTAGGCGTGGGTCGCGAACTCGCCGACGAAGCGGTAGGGCTCGGCGAAACCGGGATCCCAACCACAGAACACGTCGGTCGAGTAGAGGTTGGCCTGCTTTTCGTTCAGGTGAGCGATGACCCGCGGAAGCAGTGCATCGAACTTGTCGGGGTCGAAGGCCGAGAAGTCGGGCTTCCACCACACGTCGTCGGCGACCTCGGGGCGGGCCACCGCGAAGGTGTCCTGCGTCGGTCGGCCGGTGCAGGTCGGGTCGGTGTAGTACACCAACGGCCCGTCATTGCCGAGCTTGGTTGCGAACGCCTTTTGTTCGCCCCCGTCTCCACCCGGTGTGACGTAGCCCCGGTCGCCAGCGATGGCGGCGTCGAAGAGCTCGTCTTGGGAGAGTCCGTGGTTGATGGTGACCGATGTGAGCCCGAAAGCGTCACCGAGTTCGGCCAATACCTGTTCGTTGCTTCGTGTCATGTGGTTCCCGACGTCGTTGTCTGAACTTCGATGACAGAGTGCGATAGTCCCCGATCGCTCGCTGCCCGCCGGTTACCCGGCGTGTTGCGGATCCGGATCGTCGAGATTTCCCTCGTCGATCCAGCCCGGTGTCCCCATGTCGACCTCGGACCCGAGGCGGAGGCTCGTGGCCTGTCCGCGCTCGTCGAGATCGAACACGACTCGTTGACCGGGTCGAAGCATCCGGAAGACCGAACCGTCGAGGGCCTGGGGCGAGAGGTCGTACTCAGACAGGTCGACATCGCGGAGAAGAACTCCGTCCTGCGTCACCGGGTCGTACGCCTTGATCACACCTTGCACAGCTACCTCACACGTGGAGTTCCAACGCCTCGACTCGTCCGACGAGCCATCGGTCGAGACTAGGACAACTGTTGACCCAGGCCAAAGGTGTCCTCCGAACTATCTCCCCAGGGAATCGGACTCATCGGAATCGAGCATCCGAACGCGCGATCAGTGGTCGCCGACCACTGATCCCCCTCGGCGGGTCCTGTGGCTGGCCGCCAGCGGCTGGCTCCGGCCGACCGCTACCTTGCCCGGGTGGTCGATCGTGTCCGCTCCGCCAGTCTGACCGTGTCGATGGTCGCCGATGTGTTCGCCGCCACGGCGGACAACCTCGATGTGGCGGTGCAGGAGATGAATCGGCTCAACGTGTTCCCGATCGCGGACGGTGACACCGGCACGAACATGGCCGCCACCATGCGGCCCATCGCCGCCGCTGCGCGCCGTGTCGCTGACAGTGCCGCGAGCGGCGGCTCCGAAGCTCGAGACCGTGATGACCTGACCGCGCAGTTCTCACGAGCCGTGACTCGGGCGGGTCTTCGCTCGGCCCGCGGCAACAGTGGCCTGATCTTGAGCCAGTTCCTCACCGGCTT
>CALLIQ010000356.1 GCA_938008925.1 uncultured Acidimicrobiales bacterium | reverse complement strand
CCAAGCTGCCGACCGGGCTCCACAACGTTCCCCTCGGCTCGGACGAGCTCGTGGCGGCGGTCCCGGCCGGCAGCGAACTCGACACGAGCTCGCCGGTCGAAGCGAGTGACCTCTACAACAAGACGTTCCTCACGTCGGACTACCGAGCATCGCGAGGATTCGAGTTCCACGAGTTCTTCCTTGCGGCAGACATCGTTCCAACGACGGTTGTGCAGGTGCAGTCGTTGGAGATGATGCTGCGGCTGGTCGGACAGGGTGATGGTGTGACGATTCAGCCCGCCCGTGTCCTCAGCTGGAATCGGCCTCACCGCACCGTGTCCATCGTTCCGCTCGCCGGCAAATCGATTCGGCTCGATTGGTCAGCGACCCATCGTCGAGACGCCGGTCCTGATGTCGTCGAAGCGGTCGAACGAATCGCGCACGCCTTCGAAGCAGAAGCGGAAAGAACCGCGGTGAAACAGGCGGGGGCATGACGCCATCTCCCGCTATCCTCGTCGGCTCCACCAATCGGAGGTGGTGTAATTGGTAACACAGCTGGTTCTGGTCCAGTCGTTGGGGGTTCAAGTCCTCCCCTCCGAGCCATCGAGTACGAGTTGGGCGCTCCCGTCAGGGTCGCTAGGCTCCGCTCGCTGAATGCAACAGGCCCCGTTCGTCTAGCGGCCTAGGACGCTGGCTTCTCATGCCAGTAGCACGGGTTCAAATCCCGTACGGGGTACCAGTTGCATCACCCAGCGCCGATCGGGCGCTCTGAGCCTCAGGCTCTCGCTTCGGCGAGCTCGCTCCGCAGCCGGTCTTCGTCGTAGTTGCGGAAGAGGAAGGCGGCGAGACCGTACAGGGCGACGCCAGCCAGGCCCGACAACCGGATTCCGAGGTCGTCGCCGATGTCGCGCCCGAACGAGGTCAGGAGGGCGAACAGCATCACGCCGACGGTCTGGCTGATCTTCTGCATGAAGGTACGAGCCGCAAAGAACATGCCCGCTGTGGCCGTGCCGGTGGAGTTGGCCGAGTGCTCGGCGATGTCGGTGAGGATCCAGCCAGGCAGGACGCTGAGGATGGCGAACGGGATCGCGAACAGCGCAATCAGGAGGATGGCTTCGAGGATGTTGGGGATCGGGTACTTGCCGAGGAAGACGACCCCGAAGAAGTCGATGGCGGAGACAACGAAGGCCAGGATCACCAGCTGCTTGCCGCTCCGCTTCTTCGCCTGCACGTTCACGATCGGATAGAGCACCATCGAGATCACGACCATGAGCAACAGCAGCGCTGCGCTCAACGCCTCGTCGAGTTCCAACAACACCGACACGTAGAACAACAGGCCCGTCTGGATGATCATCAGGCCGCAGAAGTAGGCGAAATCGGCTGCCAGGTAGTACCGGAAGAACGGATTGCCGAGCACGATCTTCAGGGTTTCGCGGGGCGACAGTGCGCTCGGCTCGGAGCGGGCGTAGCGGGGTTCGTCGATCGTGAACCGGGGTACGAGCATCGCGACCGCCGCCAACGAGCAGACGAGGGCGACGCTCGCCTGGTACGAAGCGACGGTGCTCATCCCCGTCGTCTCGAAGACGCTCGGCAGAAACGTGACCATCGCTGCGATCACGATGCCGATGGCCCAGGCGACCGACGTCCAGGTGGCGAGATCGAGACGCTCCTCCGGCGTCCTCCCGAGGTCGGCCACCAGCGAGAAGGCCGGCGTGACATACGCCGTGAGGAAGACGTAAAGGAGGACTTGAATGCCGAGCAGCCAGATGATGTTGGTGGTGCTCGTCTCGCCGCTCGGCGGGATGAACATGAGCACCGTGAAGACCGCAGCGGGGACGGCGGCATAGGTCATGAACGGGATCCGCCGGCCGAGCTTGTGTTTCGACTTGTCCGAATAGATCGCGATCAGCGGGTCGGTGATCGCGTCGGTGAGACGTCCGGCGGCGGCGATGAGCACCACCGCGTTCAAGACCAGCAAGAACGTGCGGTCGGTGACGAGCTGTGGGAGTCCTTCGCTCTCGGGAGGGAGATAGAAGAACACGAGCAAGATGCCGAGCAGGTTGATGAGCACCGACATGCCGCCGTGGCCGGCGGCGAGCCCGAGCACGACCTTGCGGGGGAGCGGCTCGAGGTCGTCGCTCTCCGAGTGTCCGGCGGGCGGTTGACTGGTGAGCTCGGTCACGAGGCGAGACGGTACCGTCTCTGGCCATGGCCAACCGGACCAACCGAAGTCTTTCGGTGTTCACGATCGCATTCGTGGCCGTCACCGCCTCCGGATGTGTCGGTGGCGAGGAGCCGCAACCCTTCGACCTGACCGACGGCGGGTCGACGACGACGTTGAGCGTCCCGGACGAGCCGATCGATCCGAACGCCGGCGTTCGTTCCCAGGCCGTCGGATTCGCCGAGCAACAGTGCATCGACGACCCGGACCTGACCGAAGGCGTGATCCAGATCGCGGAGCAGGATTCGGGCGAGGTCGTCAACCGCGTCATCGCCGACTGCGAGGACGTGCGAACTCGGGCTGCGGCGGGCGAGCCGGTTGGCATCGAGATCGTTCCCGAGGAACTGCGGCCGACCGAGTAGCGCCTACCGGCCGGTAACCTCGCCTCGTGTCCGACGTCAGCTCAACGACCGAACTCGCATCCACCCACGACGGGCTCACGCAACTTCGTCGCCACTGGGCGCCCACCCTCGACGACGGTGCAGCCCCGAGAGCAGCGATGCTGCTCGTGCACGGAATCGGCGAGCACAGCGGCCGCTACGAGAACCTCGGTTCGACCCTCGCTGCGGCCGGCATCGATGTGCTCGGCTACGACAACCGAGGCTTTGGACAGAGTGGCGGGACGCGGGCGTACGTCGATTCGTTCGACGACTACGTGGTCGACATCGAACACCTCCTCGCCGAGCGTCGCTCGCTCGATGTTCCAGTGATTCTGATGGGCCACTCCCTCGGCGGCCTGATGGCGAGCGCGTATCTCGTGTCCGACCGAGCGATGCCCGATCTCGCCGTCTTGAGTGCCCCCGCACTCGCGGCCGAGGTGCCGGCGTGGCAGCGCATCCTCGCCCCCGTGCTCGGTCGCTTCGCTCCGAAACTCTTCATTCCGAGCAAGATCGACGGCGAACTCTTGAGCCGCGACGTCGAGGTCCAGGACGCATATATCAACGACCCGCTCGTGATCGCAGGGTCCACCGCTGGTCTCGGGCATCAGATCTTCACCGCCATGGAAGCGACGAGCGCTGCGTTGGCGCGCATCTCGATGCCCACCTATGTGCTGCACGGCGACTCCGACCGACTCGTCCCACCCTCGGCGTCAGCGCCGCTCGGTGAGCTCGCAAACGTGACCCGGGTGCTGTGGCCCGGACTGCGTCACGAGTGCATGAACGAGCCAGAACAAGACGACGTCATCGCCGGGATTCGCGATTGGTTGTTGGCAGAGCTGGATCAGCTCAGCGCGTGATCAAGCCGGCGGCTGACCGCCGCCCGCTCGAGGGTCGTCGTGCTCGACGTAGCCAACACCCTCGATCCACACCTTCGCCGGCCGAGGCTGCGCTTGTGGCTGCGGCTGGGTGAGCGCCCAGACGTCGGTCGTGTCTGAAGCCGGTGCCTGGCTCCGCGCATGTGGTTGACCGGCCTGTGCTTGTCCGGCGTGTGCTTGGCCGCTCTGTGCCTGGTTGGAGCGTGGTTGGCCAGCCGTCGTCGGGTTCACCGGTACGTACCCGTCTGGTCGACCGCCCGGCGTGGATGCATTCGGCGAATGCGCCGCCGGGGTCTGTCCGGTCGGCATCGGCTGCGACAGGGTCGGGTCCGCCGTCGCGCTCGGACGAGGTCGTTGCGCCGGCGGTGAGGTCGCCTGCCGAACGTTCGAGACCGCACCCATCGTCGGACGTGGCTGCTCGCGCACCGGGGCGGCAGCGGTCGATGCCCGGCCCCCGCCATCTCGACGGCCCTGGGTGGCAACCGCCCCCGCTCGCGCCGACATCGAGCCCCAGAGGATGGAGGCCCCGTAGAGGGCGAGCCCGACGACGCCCATGGCGATCGCCGGCGGAATCATGGCGCCGAAGAACACGTCGATGATCGCAGCGACGATGGCGGCCGAGGTCGGCGCCACCCGATTGGCGAGCCACGGGATGGCGAACCCGATGACGAGCCAGAAGCCGGCCGCACCGAACGCCCATCCGGCGACTCGCCGAAGGACGGCTGGTCGATCGCTGGTGACGAGCAGTGACGTCAGCGCTCCGGCCAGAGCTGCGAGGGCAGCGAGCAAGGTGAAGCGGTCGACGAAGTCCTTGACCGCACCGAGCCGCGACAGTCCGGACGTTGGAAGGGTGACCGCGACTTCGGGAACCTCGGGCAACACGGCGGCCAGCTCGGGCCGGGTCTCCACGAGCGCTGCACGCGCCGCAGTTCCGAGTGCGGCGGCGTCGATCGTGACGGGTTCGACGTTCCCTTCGAGCGCGTTTCGATGGGTGCGCACGATGCCGTCGCGCACGAGTGCCTGCACGTTCTCGTCGTCGAGGGCTCGGTCCGCAGCGCTCTCGAGAAGCTGGTCGGGAACCGGGGGAGCGCCCTCGGGGAGTGCAGCGCCGAGCCCGGCGGCGACCCGAC
>CALLIQ010000355.1 GCA_938008925.1 uncultured Acidimicrobiales bacterium | reverse complement strand
CTCGTCTGGATGGTCGAAGACGAACTCTCGCCGGTACTCCTCGATCGCCTTCTTCGATGCGTATGCCTCGTCGGCGTATTCGGTGAAGCGGCGGGGATCGAGCACCCAGGTGTCCCACTCGGATTGACCGTCGACAATGATCTCGGCGAGCACCTTTCCGAGCCCTCCGCCCTCACCGACCCCGGCCCGCAGGCCGAGCATGCAGTAGGCGTTGCGTCGACCGGGGAGGCGACCGACGAGCGGAACGCCGTCGCCGGAGTAGGTGATCGGCCCGTTCACGATCGAGGAGATGCCGGCGGTCTGCAGCACGGGCAGGCGCTCGAAGACGCGCATCATGTTGTCCTCGAGGCGATCGAGATCGGGCGGCTCGAGCTTGTTGGCGAAGTCCACGGGGATGTGTTCCCGCCCCCACGTCTTGCAGCCTTGCTCGTAGATACCGACCAGCAGGCCCTTGTGTTCCTGACGGCTGTAGAAGTCGTCCCCGGGATCGCGCAGCAGCGGCACGCGGTGGTCGAGCGCTTCGAGTTCGGCGAGCTCCTCGGTGAGGAAGAACTGGTGCTCCATCGACGACACCGCCGACTCCAGCCCGTAGAAGTTGCCGACCTGGTGCACCCGATACCCGCCGGCGTTCACGAAGCTGTCGCACTCGATGTCGCCCCGGTTGGTGTGCACGATCCAGCCGTCGTCGGTCTCGGTGAGACCGACGCAATCGGTGAAGCGATGGGCCTGACCGCCGTTGTTTCTCCCGGCGTGGACGAGCCCGACGACGAGACCGGTCGGGTCGATGTCGCCGTCGACGGGATCCCACAGTCCGCAGGTGAGTCCGGCGACGTCGAGCAGCGGGTGAGCCTCGGCCATCTCGTTCGGACCGATGACCTGAAAGTCGACCCCCATGCCCTTGGCCATGCCGACGAAGTGCTCGTAGCCATCGCGATCCTGCTGGTCATAGCCGAGGCGGATGCCGCCGTCGTGGCTGCGATAGGTGATCGGCCGGTCGGGATCGGCGGCGAGCCGGGCATACAGCTCACACGAGTACTTCTTGAGTCCGACCATGGTCTGGACGGTGCCGAACTGGGTCACCTGGCCGGCTGAATGCCACGTCGTTCCCGACGCCCACTCGTCGCGCTCGATGAGCACGACGTCGTTCCACCCATGCGTGGTGAGGTGGTAGAAGGTGCTCGCCCCGCCAACGCCGCCCCCGATGACCACGACGCGCGCTCGACTCGGGAGGGTCTGGTCAACTGGGGAGTTCATGGCCTCATCCTCCGGGATGGCATCGGTGCGGACAAGACGCAATGCTGCACACGAGACATAACCAAAAGTTATGTGTCAACAGGCGTTCGGTAGTGTTCCGACGTGCGACCGCTTCTTCGAACCATCCCGCAGCTGCACCGACTCGCGGTCTTTGACGCCGTCGCCTCGGCCGGCAGCTTCACCGCAGCGGCCCGCCAGCTCGAGATCAGTCAGCCCGCCGTGTCACGTCACATGAAGGCGCTCGCCGCCGACCTCGGCGTCGCACTCTTCGAGCGCTCCGGTCGACAGTTCACCCTCACCGAGCAAGGACGGGCGCTCGCCGAAACCACGGCGGTGACCTTCGCTGCGCTCGAGCGAACGATCGCCGACTTCGGCTCGAGCTCTTCGGCCTTCGTGTTCGCCATCCAGCCGGCGATGGCGACCTCGTGGGTCGTCCCGCTCCTCGACCAGTTGGAGACCACGGCGGGGACCGAAATCAGACTGCGGATCTTCGAGCGGAGTGCGGAGCTCGAAGCGAGCGAGTGGGACATGGCGATCGTGCCCGGCACCGGCGACTGGCCCGGCTGGGACTCGACGATGCTGTTCGGCGAAGCGGTGCGGCCCTTTGCCTCCCCGAGTCTGGCGCACGAACTCGGGCTCGGCCCGGACACCGCCCCCGCCGAACTCCTCACCAACAACCTCTTGCACATCGACGACGTCGATCGGCCGAACATGACCTGGCGAGAGTGGTTCGACGAGGTGGGCGAGTCGACCACGCCGCCCACGCCACGCCTCGTCTACAACGCGTACCCGACCGTGATCCAGGAAGCCCTCGCCGGCAACGGCATCGCGCTCGGCTGGCAACACCTGCTCAGCGACATGGTCGAGCGGGGGCTCCTCGTTCCGGTCGGCCCCATCGTGCAACGCCGTCGGGGCGGCCACCACGTGTGTTGGCCGGCCGGCCGAGCAGACGATCGGCACCGGGCGATCATCGCTCGCCTGCAGTCGGAGATCGTGGCCTCGTCGGCCGTCTTCGCCGACCCCTGAGGGCCGAGGCCGAGACAAGACAAAGGCGCGCGGGGTCAGACGATCTTCGAGTCCTTGTTGCCCCAGTACTCGTCGCGAAGGATGCGCTTGTAGAGCTTGCCGGTGGGCAGTCGCGGGAGTTCGTCGCGGAAGTCGAGCGTTCTCGGCACCTTGTAGCCGGCGATGTGTTCCTTGGCGTAGGCCAACAGCTCGGCCGCCAGCGCATCGCTCTGCTCGTAGCCCACCGCCGGCTGGACCACGGCCTTCACCTCTTCACCGAGGTCTTCGTTCGGCACGCCGAAGACGGCGACGTCGGCGACCTTGGGATGCATGATCAGGCAGTCCTCGATCTCCTGGGGATAGATGTTGACCCCGCCCGAGATGATCATGAACGCCTTGCGATCGGTGAGGTACAAGAAGCCCTCGTCATCGACGTAGCCGACATCGCCGAGGCTCGACCAGGTCGGGTGCTCGGGGTGTTGCGAGCCCTTCGTCTTCTCCGGCGCGTTGTGGTACTCGAACGGCATCACGTCGCGTTCGAAGTAGATGGCGCCGGACTCGCCGTTCGGCAGCTCATTGCCCTCGTCGTCGCAGATGTGGATCGTGCCGAGAATCGCTTGGCCGACGGTGCCCGGATGATCGAGCCACGCCTGGGGAGGGCAGAACACGAACCCGTTGACCTCGGTGCCGGCGTAGTACTCGTAGATGATCGGCCCCCACAGGTCGAACATCTGCTTCTTCACCTCGATCGGACACGGCGCAGCGGCGTGCACGGCGACCTTGTGGGATGAATGGTCGAACCCTTCACGCTGTTCGGCGGGCAGCTTCAGCATCCGGCTGAACATCGTCGGCACCCATTGTGAGTGCGTGATGCGATAGGTGTCGATGTGCTGGAGTGCGAGCGCCGGGTCGAACTTCTCCATCACGACGACGGTCCCGCCGAGCGCCTGCACGCTGGTGGTGAAGCCGAGCGGGGCGGAGTGATACATCGGTGCGGGCGAGAGATAGACGGTGTCGGCGTCGACGCCGAACAGACCGCCGGCGAGGGCGACGACCGAGCCAGCGCCCTCCGGGTCGTCGATCTGGAACCCGCCGATCGGCCGTTTGATGCCCTTGGGCCGCCCTGTCGTCCCGGAGCTGTACAGCATCATCTCGCCCCGGGGTTGATCGGCCAGCGGCTC
>CALLIQ010000354.1 GCA_938008925.1 uncultured Acidimicrobiales bacterium | reverse complement strand
CGCGGACACCCGAGCGACCGAGCGACCGCAGCGCCGTGCAGCCCTCCTGCCCCACCGGCGGCGACGAGGGTCATCTGTCGCGGGTCTCGGCCTCGTTCGACCGTGATCGTCTCCACCGCGTGACGGAGATGATCTTCGAGGATGCGCAGCACGCCGGCGGCTGCCGCGTCGACATCGAGCCCCAACGGGGCGGCGATGGTGTCGGCGATCACCTGTTGCGCCGCCTCGCCGTCCAGCACGACCGATCCACCGGCGTAGGGACCCGGGCGCAGCCGGCCGAGCACGAGGTGGGCGTCGGTGGCCGTCGCCAGTTCGCCGCCGCGGCCGTAGCAGGCCGGGCCGGGAACGGCGCCGGCACCCTGCGGGCCGACCTGCAGCATCCCGCCTTCGTCGATGCGGGCGATGGTTCCTCCGCCAGCGCCGATGGTGTGGACGTCGACCGCCGGCACGCTCAGGTGGTAGCCGCCGACCACGAGGCCGTCGGTCACCGGGACCGAGCCGTCGCTCATCACGGCGACGTCGCACGACGTCCCCCCGATCTCCATGCTCACCAACGGGCTCGCATTCGCGTGGTCGTTGTCCGTCAGTCCGGCACCCGCCTGACGGAGCGCACCGCCGACCGCTGCTGGTCCGGACAGCACCAGATCGACGGGCCGTCTGGCAACCGCATCGACGGGCACCGTCCCACCGTTCGATGCGAGGAGCAGGAGCTGGCCGGCCATGCCGTGTTCGGCGAGCTGTGCGGCCAACCGTTCGAGGTAGCCGCTCACGCGCGGGACGAGCCCGGCGTTGACGACGGCGGTCGAGGTGCGGGCGTACTCGCCGAGCACGGGAACGAGATCAGACGATGCCGTGGTGCGTGCGCCCGGCCAGGTCTGGCGAAGGATCTCGGCGGCTCGTCGCTCGTTGGTCGGATCGAGGTAGCTGTGGAGGAAGCTGACGGCCACGGCTTCGACCCCGTCGTCCTTCAAGATCGCGATCGCGGCGCGCAGCGCGTCCTCGTCGAGCGGACGGCCCACCGACCCGTCGGCCCTGGTCCGTTCGGCAACACCGAGTCGGCGATGACGGGGCACGATCACCGGCGGCCACGGCGTGCGATGATCCCATTGGTCTTCGCGGATGCCTCGTCGAATCTCGAGTGCGTCTCGGAATCCTTCGGTCGTGATGAGGCCGACCGTCGCCAGTCGCCGCTCGAGCACGGCGTTCGTCGCCACGGTCGATCCGTGAACGAAGCGGCTGCAGTTCGACAGGAGGTCCCCGACGGATGCGCCGGTGTCATCGGCCAGTCGATCCACGGCGGCGAGCACGCCGATGGCCGGGTCCTCCGGTGTTGACGGAACCTTGACGACACGCTGCACGCCCGCGCCGTCGACCATCACGAGGTCGGTGAACGTGCCGCCGACGTCGACCGCGATCGCGCACGGCCACTCGGGTTTCGTCACCGCTGAGAGCCGGTCAAGCGCTGACGCCCGCCGGGCGGGTGTCGGCCACGACGGACACGCGCTCCCCGTAGCGAGAGTTGGGGTGGTAGTCCCACACCGCGTGGTGTTGCGTGCAGCGGTTGTCCCACAGCGTCAGCGTGTTCGGCTCCCACTCGACTCGGGCGATGAGGCGTGGAGTCGTGGCGATCATCTCGAACAGCGCATCGAGGATGGCCCTGCTCTCCCAGCGGCTCATCCCCTTGATGTGCGAGGTGAAGCCGCTGTTGACGTAGAGCACCTTGCGTCCGGTCTCGGGATGGACGGCGATGACGGGATGCTCGTGGCGTGGATAGCCGCCCTCTGGCGGTGTCGACTTGTAGGCGCCGACGTAAGGGAGGGCTCCATCGTGCACGGCCGTGAGACCTTCGAGGAACTCCTGCATGGTCGGCGAGAGGAGCTCGTAGGCGAGGCACATGTCGGCGTAGAGCGTGTCGCCGCCGCCACCCTCTGGCGTCTCGGTGATGTACAGCGCGGAGGCCATCGGCGGAAACTCGTCGCAACTCACGTCGGTGTGCCACGCATCGCCCGCGGTGTACGGCGAGTTCGCATCGGTCTTCACGATCAGGATCTCCGGATCCTGACTGCGGGCGTAGTTCATCGGGTGAACGTGGAGTTCGCCGAAGTATCGGCCGAACGCCTTGTGCGCCTCTCGGTCGAGGATCTGATTGCGAAAGACCAGCACACCCCAGTCGGCCCACGCCTTGCGAACGTCGGCGATCTCGCTGTCGTTCAGCGGCTGGCTGAGGTCGAGGCCGTCGACCTCAGCGCCGAGATGTGGCGTGAGGGTACGAATGCGGAAGCTGTCGTAGTCGCGAGTCGGCACGAGCCGATTCTTCCCGCCCGGCCCGCGACGGGCAAGGCGAACCCCGTCGCTGCGACGATTCGTGGCCCTGCTCAGTTCGCCAGGTAGCGACGGATGACGGCCTCGGTCTGGGCGGCGAGCTCGTCGAACTCCGCATAGATGGGGACCTCGGGTCTGGCCGCCAGCCAGCCGATGAGCATGAGCGACCGGACCGCGATGAAGGTGTCGATCAGGCTCGCTTCGTCGTCGGTCAGCTCGCGCACCGAGCGGTAGCCGGCCACTAGCGAGGCCCGAGCATCGGCGAACCAGGGTTCGTCGATGACGGGATGGAGTGCGACCGCGAGCTCGTGGACGTACCAACCGAAGCCGGCGTCGTCGAAGTCGATGATCGTCAACTCGTCGTCGTTTGCCATGAGGTTGCCGAGATGGAGGTCGGCGTGAATCAGCCCGAACGCGTCACGATCGGTCGAGAGTGCGTCGAGCTCTCGGAGCAGTCGGTCACGGGCGGTCGCGAACAGGGTGCGTTGGTCGACGGTGAGGCGTTCGACTTCCCAGAACCGGCCCCACAGGGGTTGCTCGCCGAGGAAGCCGTCGAGGTCCCATCGGCGTCGGGTGAACCCATCCGGCACGGTCCACGACTCGCTGTGTGAGCGGATGCGGGCGCAGAGCTCGCCGATTCTGCGGTAGTGGCCGACCACGTGCTCACCGGCCTCGGTCGGTCCACCGAGCGGTGAGCCGTCGACCCAGGACACGACGCCGACCTGCACCGGCTGGTCGGCGATCGAAACGGTCGAGTAGTGGCCACCTTCGATCGTCGGTATCGCGTTCGGCACCGGGATGCCGGCCTCGCCTAGCGCGATGACCCACCGCACTTCGGAATCGAGTTCGGTCATCGAGTTGTAGCCGGGTCGATGCAACCGCATCGCGAATCGCTCACCCGCCTCGGTCGTGAGCTCGCACACGACGTTCTCGCTGTGGGAGAGGACCCCGATCGATGCCGGCTCGAGGCCGAATCTCGGTGCGGCCTCCGCTGCAGCTGCGAGGTAGTCCTCGGTCGATGGAGCGTCAGGCATGCGGGGCGCTCTCGGTTGTTTGGGTGCTTGCGAGCGCGTCGACGAACGCGGCGAGGAAGAGGTCGGCGTGTTCGTGCTCGAACACGAGCGGCGGCCGCAGCTTCAACACGTTGTTGAACTGGCCGGCCCGGCCCATCAACATCCCTCGTGCTTTGAGCGCTTCGACCATGGCGGCGGCACCGACGACATCGGGATCGGTGGTGCCCGGGACGACCCAGTCGATGCCGAGGAACAGGCCGCAACCTCGAACGTCGCCCATCGCCGGGTTCGTGGCCTGCAAGGATCGAAGGTCCGAGCGGAGCCGGTCACCGACCTCGCGAACACTCGTGACGAGGTCGCGGTCCTCGATCTCGTCGAGCACCGCGTTCGCGGCGGCCGCTTGCAGCGGACTGGACGCGAACGTGTTGAAGTAGCCGTGTCGGCGCCGGAACGCCGAGATGGCGTCGTGGCTCGCGGCGACGGCGGACACGGGCATCCCGTTGCCCATTGGCTTGCCCATGCAGACGATGTCGGGCACGAAGCCCATCGTCTCGTAGCCCCAGAGGTTGCCGCTTCGGCCGAACCCGGACTGGACCTCGTCGCCGATGATTAGTCCGCCCGCGTCGTGCACGAGGTCGACGGCTCCTGCGAACCAGCCCTCCGGGGCGTTCGGGAGCCCCTCGTTCGCGAGGATCGAGCAGAGCATGAGGCCGGCGAAGCCACCGTTGGCTCGCATCGAGTGGATCATCTCCGCCAGCTCGGCGAGGTGCCGTTCGGTGAGCTCTGCGTCGGTGAGCCCTGGCTCGATCGGGCGGAACCGCTGCGGGGTCGCGATCGACCGGATGCCGCCGCCTCGATCCTCGCCTTGGGGGAGCCACGACAGTTGGCCGACGAGGTTCGAGTTGCCGTGATAGGTGGCGTCGGTGCCGATGATGCCGTGGCCGCCCGTCACCTCGCGGGCGATGCGGATGGCGAGCTCGGTGGCCTCGGTGCCGCTGCACGCCAGGATCGCCGACTCGATGCCGTCGTGGTGCAGACCCATCAGGCGCTCCACGTACTCGACGACGATCGGGTGCAGATAGCGGCTGTGGACGTTGAGCGTCGCAGCCTGACGAGCGATGGCATCAGCGACGCGCGGGTTGGCGTGCCCGACGCACGGCACGTTGTTGTAGAGGTCGAGATAGCGGGTGCCGTCCGCAGCGGTGAGCCAGACACCGTCGCCCGACACGAGTTCGATCGGTTCGTCGTAGAACAGCGGTGTCCCGGCGCCCATCACGGCGTCGTGTCGTTTGAGCAGGTCGTTCACGACAGCAGCTTGGCACAGGCGCTGATCGAGAGATCAGTAGTGTCAGGCCATGCCGCGCATCGAGTCGAGCGTCACCGTGAATGCGCCCATCGAGGACGCCTTCGCGCTGTCGATGAGCCAACTCGAGGTGCGGTACGCGTGGGATCCGTTCGTGTTGGAGCAGCGCCTCCTGCACGGCGCGACGAAGCCGGCCAGGGGTGTGCAGTCGCTCACGAAGTCTCGCCACCGGCTCTCGATGGTGAGCGAGTACACCTCGTTTCGACCGCCGACGCAGGTGGGGATGAAGGTGGTCGAGGGCCCGCCGTTCTTCGCGACCTTCGGTGGAGGCTGGTCGTTCAAGCCGATCGATGACGACACGTGCGTGGCCACATGGCGCTACACCTTCTCGATCAGGCCCTCGTGGCTGGCTCCGATCGGCGACCGCATCGGCTCGTGGCTGCTCGGCCGTGACATCGACAAGCGTCTCGCCCGCTTCGCCCGCGGTTGCGAAGACGCGGCGTTGGTCGAGCGGGCCCACGAGCAACTCGGATCCTCACGAGAGAATTGACTCGCCCTCGTGGCCTCCGCGGTTGGCATGAATCCCGGTGGTGCTCAGTTCGGTCGCCAGCGTGACTCGCCATTCGCCGAACCCTTGACTTCGCCAGAAGGCGATGGCTCGCTCATCGCGAGCGAGTGTCCCGACCTCGATGACCGTTGCGCCGCAGCTGGCTGCGTACCTCTGGGCCGCATCGAACAGGGCGGATGCGATGCCGCGCCGGCGGAACGGTTCCGAGACGTGCGCGTCCGTGATCACGAAGGTCGGGGGTGCCTCGAGCACCGCGTGAGGTGGCGAACGCCGGGCAACGATGAAGCCAACCAGGTCGCCGTCGATATCAGCCACCCATGCCGGTTGCTCGTCGGTGCACCATCGCTCGATCGCCTCAGCCATCACATGGTCGGCGTCTTGCCGGACTCGGTAGCGAGAGTCGGCGGACCGTCCAGCATCACTCAGCTCTCGCCACAGCATGAGGAGAGGCTCGGCATCTGTTTGGTGTACTCGACGCACGTTCACTCTCGCAGTCTCGCCCAGCGTTGAGTCAGGGCTCTCGAATTTCGAGGCACTCGTCGTGGCTCGGCGGCTTCACTGTCACACCCCATCAGTACTGTTTGGGTATGGCATCGGGCGGTGTTGTCGAGCGGGAGCAGCAGGGGGTTCGGGCCGATCTGGCTCGGCCTGCGCAGCGCGCCCTCGCCGCGGGTCTCGAGGCCACATCGTTGTTGGCCGAAGCCGAGCGCCTTCGAGCGCTCGCGGTTGCGCAGCTCGTCGACTTCGACCTGATCGACGGTCACATCGCCGAGGGCTACGCCACCCCCGAACGCCATCTCATTCACCGGGGGAATGTGGCGACGAAGGAGGCGACTCGACTCCAACGAGTGGTGACCTTCTGCGCTCAGCACACGCTCGTTGCCGACGCACTCGAAGCCGGTGAGATCACCGTCGATCACGCCGACGTGTTGCGGACCGCCTGCCACGTCGTGGGAGCCGACGCGTTCGATAACGACGTCCTCGACCTGCTCGCCGCTGCTGATCACGTCGAGCTCGCAGTCTTCGCACGGCGCGTGGAAGCGTGGACGTGGCGGAAGCGCCCGTCGCAGACCGGCGACGAGGTCGAGGCGACCTTCGAGCAGCGATCGCTCACGACGCAGCGCGACGTCTTCGGCGGCGGTCGTGGTCAGTTTCAACTCGACGCTGCCGGGATGGCCTCGCTCGAGCTCGCGCTCGACACCACGCCGGACCCGGCCGATTCGCTCGTGCCACCCCGCACGCTCGCCCAGCGCAAAGCCGACCGGCTCGTCGAGCTGGCCGACTTCGCCAACAGTGATGGTTGCTCCGACTGCGACGACGACCGTTGCGAGGGCGCCGCAGTCGGCGAACCGACAGGCGCTCGAGCCAGGAGAGGTGCGTCAGTCGACGTGGTCATCGATCTGCCCACCCTGTTCGGCGACGACTTCGATCTCGACGATCACCGCACCGGCGACGGTGTCGTCGACTGGGCCAGCATCCGGTCGGAGCTCAGCTCCTGGGGTCACGTCCCGAAGCGGGTGCTCAGCCAGTTCTTCTGCGACGCGTCGTATCGACAGCTCATCACATCGGGTCCGCGGGTCGTGCTCGACTACAACGTGGCGACGCCCGACATCTCGCCCGCGCTTCGCCGTGCGGTCCAACGCCGTGACCGTTGCTGTCAGTTCGACGGCTGCGATCGATCCTGGGACTGGTGCGACGTGCACCATCTCGTTCCGAAAGGGCGCGGTGGGCCGACCAATGAGCAGAATCTGGCGCTCGTGTGCCGGTTCCATCACACGCTGATCCATCAGGGCGGCTGGCAGCTCACCCGTCGACCGGATGGGCGATTACTCACCACCAGCCCCTGACCCAGGGCGCTGGTGGAACGAAGCGAGCCAACCCGACTCCGCTTCTCGACCCGAACGGCGCCGTTCGGGTCTCACCCGCGCCGGTTCGCTGGTCTCACTGACTCGCCCCGTTCAGTCCGCGCCGTCGCTCCACTCGCTCACGACCCCGTGTTCGATCAGCTCGGCGACCGCTTCGTCGTCGAACCCGAACTGCCGAAGGAGCTCGCCGCTGTGTTCGCCGGCGATCGGGCTCGGTCGACGAATCGAGTCGTCGACTCCCTCGATCGTCGTGGCGTTTCGAACCACGTCGATCGGCCCGCTGACCGGGTGATGGGTCGGCGCAGCGACCCCGAGGTGGCGAACCTGTTCGTCTTCGAACACCTCGCGCATGTCGTTGACCGGGCCAGCGGGCACGCCGGCATCGTTGAGGGCGGTGACCCAATGAGCCGTGTCGTTCGTCGCTAAGGCGCTGACGATGATCTCGGTGAGTGCTTCGTGGTTCTCGACCCGGGCCGCCGGGCTGGCGAATCGTGCGTCGGTCGGGAGGTCGGGCTCGCCGATCACCTCGCAGAACGACGTCCACATTCGCCCCCATGC
>CALLIQ010000353.1 GCA_938008925.1 uncultured Acidimicrobiales bacterium | reverse complement strand
GACCACGACCACCGATGCTCCCGAGCAGATCGAGACGAGCGCCGTCGTGGGCGAGGAAAGCGACCCGAGTGAGGCCGACGCCAGCGACTCTGAGAGCGACACCGAAACAAGCGACTCCGACACGAGCGACTCCGACTCGAGCACTGGCGAACTGTTCCCGGACGTCGTGAATGCCACGGCAACCCGGTCCGACGACGGCACGTGGACGATCGCCGCGACGCTGAGCTCGCCGTACGACTCGCCGGAGCGATATGCCGACGCCTGGCAGGTCCTCGGCCCGGACGGGACGCAGTACGGCGAACGCTTCCTCACCCACGATCACGCGAACGAGCAACCGTTCACGCGCTCGGAGTCTGGAATCGAGATTCCCGACTCCGTCGACGTCGTCACGATCCAGGGTCGAGACCAGGTCAGCGGGTGGGGTGGCGAGACCTTCGAGCTCACCCTCGAGCGCTGACGGCAAGGCAGTGACGCTGCAGTGATGCGGCAGCGACAGGGCAATACTGGCGACATGACTCGTCGCCCGATGCAGCCCGCCGATCTCTACGACCTCGAGTCGGTCACCGCGGTCGATGTCCACCCAGCCGGCGAGCTCACCGCCTTCACCGTCGGCTGGCCGGATCGAGAGAGCAACGAGAACCGAAGCAGGGTCTGGCTCCACGACGCTGCCACCGGCGACGTTCGTCAGCTCACCGACGGCCACCGCGATGCGCGGCCTCGGTTCTCGCCGGACGGCACCAGGCTCGCGATCCTCACCGGCGAACCGAAGTCGAAGCCGCAGCCGGCCGTGGTCGACATCGCCAGCGGATCGGTCGCGATCGTCGAGGGCTTCGACGCCGACGGTGCATCGGCTGTCGAGTGGGTGGACGACGACCGTCTCGCCATCACCGGCGCCCGCCGTCCCGCCGATCAGGTCGGCGTCGATTCCGACGAGCTCGGTGAACGGTTCCGCGTGATGCGCTCGGTCGACTATCGATTCAACGGCCGCGGTTGGACTCACGATCGGCCTGTGCAGATCTCGATCGCCTCCCTGTCCGCCGGGTCGGTGACGATGCTCACCGACGGCGAGACCGACCATGCCGGCATTGCGGTGTCACCCGATGGGTCGACGCTGCTCACCACGGCATCGATCGGCGATGACGGCGACCTCACCGGTGAGAACGCTGTGATCGCGCTGTCGCTCGACGGCTCGACAACCACCGTGCTCACGCCCCCGGGCGGTCGCTGGATGACGCTGGGCTGGGTCGACGTCGACGGCGTCTCCACGCCTGCCGCCGTCGGCGGCACCGATGCCGGATCCGTCACGCTGAGCCATCCCCACCTCCTCGATCCGACCGGTGTCGAGGCACCCGTGAGGGTCGGCAATGCCGACGTGAGCGCCGCTTCGCTCGTCGGCGACGGGGGCCGTCTGCTCGACACCGGCGGAGCCATGCTGCTGGCAGGAGTGCGCCGAGGAAGGGTCACGGTCGACCGCTACCACATCGCTTCCGGTGCCGTTGAGACCGTGGCGGCCGGTGACGGTGTGATCGGATCGTTCGCTGCGGCACCGGACGGTCGGATCGTCGCCTCGTTGTCGACGCCGACGCGACCGGCCGACCTGTGGAGCTTCTCCGACGGTGTCGGCGAGCCGATCGTTTCGCTGAACGAAGAGCTCCTGTCGCAGCTCGACCTCGCCGAGCTGGAGACCGTGCAGATCCCATCGACCGACGGCGTCGAGGTCGAGGCCTTCATCACTCGGCCGCCAGCCTCAGCGCCAGGCGGCGATGGTGCAGGCCCGGGCCTCGTCTACATCCACGGCGGACCGATGTTCGCATACGGCCTCGGCTTCTTCGATGAATTTCAGCTCGCCGCCGCCGCCGGCTACACGGTGATCGGCGGCAACCCTCGCGGATCCGACGGCTATGGCGAGGAGTGGGCGGCGACGCTCTCCGGACGGCTCGGCACGATCGACCAAGACGACGTCACGGCCATCACCGATCACCTCGCCGCTCTGCCCGAGGTCGATCCCGACCGGATCGGCATCGGCGGCGGCAGCTACGGCGGCTTCATGACGTCATGGATGATCGGCCACACCGACCGCTACAAGGCTGCGCTGGTCGAACGAGCCGTGACCAACTGGGAATCGTTCGCCGGCACGAGCGACATCGGCGCCTGGTTCGGCCCGATGTTGCTGCGGGCTTCGGTCGAGAGCGACGTCGAGGCGCTCCGGCGCATGTCGCCGCTGAGCTACGCGACGAACGTGACGACACCGACCCTGATCCTCCACGCCGAAGAAGACTGGCGCTGCCCGATCGAGCAGGCCGAGCAGTTGTTCGCCGCCTATCGCCGCAACGGCGTCGACGTCACGTTCGTCCGGGTCCCCGGCGAGAACCACGAACTCACCCGGGGCGGCTCACCTCGCCACCGGGTCGACCGGTTCGAACTCGTCCACGAGTTCTACGCGACCCACGTCTGAGCCACCCGCGTCTGAGCCACCTCCGACCTCTGGGGTCTGACCCCAGAGGTCGGAGGCTGGCGGGATCACTCGGTCAGATCAGTCGGGGAGGGAGTCCTTGTGGGCGTCCCAGGCTTCGAGTGAGGCCTCGGCCATCAGCCGGTGCTCTCGAGCGATCGCAGCGGTCTCCTTGTCCGGGAGGCGGCCGCCGATCGCGATCGCGCCAAACTT
>CALLIQ010000352.1 GCA_938008925.1 uncultured Acidimicrobiales bacterium | reverse complement strand
GAACCGACGACGGGCGCTTCGACGAATCGAACACGCAGCTCGGCAGCTGATCGACCCAAGTGACGGACTGTGCCGGGAGTGAGCGTTGACGATTCGATCGCCACGGCCTTCGACTGCATCGCTCCGAGCGCGCCATGGTCGGGATGCAACCAAACACCGTGTGCCGCCTCGTCGTCACTGACCATCGACACGACGACGTCCGCACCATCGGCTGCCGCCGCAGGTGTCCGGGCCACCGTGAGGTCGAAGGATGCGGAGAAGTCCTGGGCGACAGCGATCGTGCGATTCCAGACGGTGACTCGGTGTCCGGCTCGGGCGAAGTTGATCGCCATCCTGGAGCCCATCGCTCCAAGGCCGAGAACGGTGACGGCGCTCACGACACGGCCTCGGCCTGGGGGGCGAGGAGCTGGATGTCGAGCTCGATGCCGATCGTGTCGGAGATCACGAAGCCGCCGGCACCGAGCGGGACGTTGAAGTCGACGCCGTAGTCGGCACGGCTGATCGTTCCGGTGGCTTCGAACCCGGCGTGGAACGAACCGTCGCCGGGGAAGGTCTCGGTCCCGTGGAACACGACGGCGAGCTGTTCCGTGCGAGTCACACCGTTGATCGTGAGGTCGCCAGTCACTGCGTAGGTGTTCGGTGCGGTCTCGGCGATACCGGTCGATTGGAACGTCATCTCGGGATGCAGGTCGACGTGGAAGAAGTCTGAGTTGCGGAGGTGAGCGTCGCGGTCGGCGTTGTTCGTGTCGACGCTCGACATGTCAACGTTCGCCGAGAGCGAGCTCGTCTCCAGCGAGTCAGCGACGACGACGGTTGCGTCGAAGGTGTGGAAGCGGCCTCTGACTTTCGAGATCGCCATGTGACGGGCGGTGAACTCGACCGTGCAGTGGAGCGGATCAAGCGTCCAGACGCCGGGGGCGAGAGGAAGGGAAGCGGTGGGGGTTGTCATGGGGAGTCTCCAGTGGTTCTCGTGTGACCGTCACCCGATCAACGACTACCGAGACTACGAGTCTCGATATTCAAAAGCAATACCCTCGGTCTAGAAATACCCGCGGTCCATCAAACCGGGTACGGTCCAGGCATGCCCCGAGGAAGAACGCGCGACGAAGCCGCCGAGCAACGCGTTCTCGACGCGGCGTTCGAACTGGTCGCCACGACCGCCCCCGGCCAAGTCAGCATCAACGACATCGCCAAGGCGGCGGACGTTGCGAAACAGACGATCTACCGATGGTGGCCGTCTCGCACAGCCGTGATCCTCGATGCCCTCGTGGTCGGAACGATGAAGGCGACGCCGTTTCGAGAGTCCGACGACATTCGAGCCGACTTCGAGGCACACCTTCGAACCGTGATCCGATTGTTCAACTCCCCCACCGGCCAGATCGTGCGGGAGATGCTCGGCGAAGCACAAACCAATCCAGCGATCGCGGAGGAGTTCAAGGAACGATTTTGGCAGCCCCGCCGAGACCTCTCGCAGGCACGCCTCGAGCGCGGCATCGAACTCGGCCACGTTCGCGAGGACATCGACCACGAGATCGTCCTCGACGCCATCTACGGGCCGTTGTGGACCCGACTCACGATCGGCCACCTGCCGCTGACCTCAGCCGACGCTGCCAGAATCACGTCCGCGATCTGGCCGGGCATCCAGTTCCGCGATTCCGAGGACTCGGCACCCTAAGCTCGAACGCATGTTCGTCACGACTGACCCGGCTGCGAACGAGTCGACGAGCCGGGCAACGCTCGACCTCAACCCCGAACAGCGCCGGGCGGTGTTCCATCGCGGCACGCCGTTGCTGGTCGTCGCCGGCGCGGGGACGGGCAAGACGAAGACGCTGGTCGCCCGGGTGGTCGAACTGATCGACGAGGGCGTCGACCCGAACCGCATCTTGTTGCTCACCTTCACCCGACGTGCCGCCAGCGAGATGCTCGGCCGGGTGAGCGCGGCGAGCGAGGACCGCAACGCGCAGCGAGTGTGGGGCGGCACGTTCCACGCCATCGCCAATCGATTGCTTCGCAACTTCGGCCAGACGGCCGGCTTGTCGCCCAACTTCACCGTGCTCGACCACGGCGACTCGGTCGACCTCATGGGCATGGTCCGGACCGAGGAAGGCTTCGGCGAGCGATCGAAGCGCTTCCCGAAGAAGGAAACCGTCGCCGCCATCTACAGCCGGATGGTCAACAGCCAGGCGAAGCTCGCCGACGTGCTCGAGGTCGACTACCCCTGGTGCGCCGAGCACCTCGACGACCTCAAGACGATCTTCACCGCCTACACGGCGCGGAAGCGCAAGCATCAGGTGCTCGACTACGACGACCTGTTGCTGTTCTGGCGGGCGCTCACCACCGCACCCGGTGCCGGTCCGGCGATGCGCGAGCTGTTCGATCACATCCTCATCGACGAGTACCAGGACACGAATCCAATCCAGTCCGACATCGTCCGCGGCATGACGCGACCGCCGGAGACCTCCGATGGGGCGCAAGACCGAGCCGGTGCCACCGTGTGTGCGGTCGGCGACGACGCGCAAGCGATCTACGGCTTCCGCTCCGCGTCGGTCGAGAACATGTGGGCGTTCACCGAGCACTTTCCCGGGGCATCGGTGGTCACCCTCGAGCAGAACTACCGCTCGACCGAGCCGATCCTCGGCGTCGCGAATGCCGTGCTCGCCAACGGCCCGTCCACCACATCCCTGCCCTCAGCGGAGTCCACCGGGTCGGATTCATCGAGCGGCCAGCACCACTTCGCCAAGGAGCTGTGGTCGACCCGAACCGAGGGCACGCGTCCCCGGCTCATGACGCACCACGACGAAGGGGCGCAGAGCCGCTCGGTCGCCGACTCGATCCTCGATGCCAGGGAGCGCGGCATCGATCTTCGGGAACAGGCCGTGCTGTTCCGGGCCGGCCATCACTCCGACGGTCTCGAGCTCGAGCTCACCCGGCGCGACATCCCCTACGTGAAGTACGGCGGACTCAAGTATCTCGAGTCAGCCCACGTCAAGGACCTGCTCGCGCTGTTGCGAATCCTCGACAACCCGGCCGACGTCTTGGCCTGGCATCGAGTGCTGCTGATGCTCGAAGGCGTCGGACCGGCCACGGTTCGCCGCCTCAGCGACGAGCTCGACCTCGACGACGCCACGAAGTCTCCGACGTCGTTGGGCCGGTTCCTCGACGGCGCCGGCAAGGTCCCGAAAGCCGCGACCAACGAAGCGGCGGAGTTGCGCGCCGCCTTCGCCGACTGTGTCGGTGATGCGGCGAGTGGGCTGCCACCGGCCGGCCAGGTCGAGCGGCTTGGTCCATTCTGCGAGATGGTCTTCCCGAACCGGTACGACAACGCCCCAGCTCGCCTCGCCGACATCGGCCAGCTCGCGGCGACGGCCGCCGGCTACCACTCTCGCCACCGATTCCTGGCCGAGCTCACGCTCGACCCTCCCGGCAAGACGAGCGATCGGGCCGGGCCTCCCCATCTCGACGACGACTGGCTGACGCTCAGCACCGTGCACTCGGCGAAGGGCGGCGAGTGGAAGGCCGTCCACGTGTTGCATGCCAACGACGGCAACATGCCGAGCGACATGGCCCTCGGCGACAAAGCCGGCATGGCCGAAGAACTTCGCCTGCTCTACGTGGCGCTGACGCGGGCAAAGGACGAGCTCACCGTCAACGTGCCGCTGCGGTTCCACGTCAACCGCTTCGCCAGCGATGACCGCCACGTCTACGCCCAGGTGAGTCGGTTCATCGAGCCGGTCCGCAACCTCTTCGACGAGGGTGCGAGCTCGGTCGCCCCGGACGTCGATCAAGTCATCGAACTCGA
>CALLIQ010000351.1 GCA_938008925.1 uncultured Acidimicrobiales bacterium | reverse complement strand
TGGCGTCTGGGTCGAAGACGTCGAGGTCTGGCCAATAGCGGACTCGGGTACCGGTACGAGTGGCCGGAATCTTCTTGACCTTGGCCAACTTGGAGCCGGGCTTGAACGCACCCGACTTCAGGTAGTTGCCGGGCACCCGCTCGTTGAAGCAGAGCCGCCAGGTCGAACCGTCGCGATCGACCTCGGCGACGAGCTTGGATGCGAGCGCGTTGACGACCGACGCGCCAACACCATGGAGGCCGCCGGATGCGCTGTAGGCGCCCGAGCCGAACTTGCCGCCCGCATGCAGCTCGGTGAAGACGACCTCGAGGGCGGTCCGGCCGTCTGGCTTCTTGTCGATCGGGATGCCGCGGCCGTCGTCGAAGACCTCGACCGAGCCGTCCTTGTGGAGCGTCACCTCGATGTGCGACGCATAGCCGGCGGCGGCCTCGTCGACGCCGTTGTCGATGATCTCCCACACGAGGTGATGGAGACCTTCGGTGCCCGTGCCGCCGATGTACATGCCGGGGCGCTTGCGCACGGCGTCCAGGCCCTCGAGGACCTGGATCTTCGACGCGTCGTAGTTGTCGTTCTTGGATTTCTTCGTTGCCATCAGTCTCGTGGAAGTGGTGGGGTCGTCCCGGCGGAGGAACAGGGGTGGGACGCAGCGGTTCGACCGACCGGGCGGATTCGCGAGGGTGCGAGCCGGGGCGGGCGGGTCACCACCGTAGGGTTCCGATGCGGAGGATTCGGTGAGGGGTGGGGGAGCAGGCGCCGTCGCGTCGCGTTGGTCGCATCGCGATCGACTCCGGCGAGTTCTCGGGCTTGGTCGGGGCGTCGGCCTGTCCGACGATGCCGACGATGCGCTCTGGAACGCCGATCCAGGCGTAGTCGAAGCGTGTCTCGTCCTTGAACTTGGCGAGCCGGACGCCGCCGGTGCCTCGGCCTTTCGCCGGGATCTCGGCGACCGACGTTGACTTCGCGGTGCCGCGATCGCTCACGGCGATGATCACTCGTGTGGCTGCCTCGGCGTCGTCGGACGGGACGAGATCGGCGCCGACGACTCTGGCGTTGCCCTTCAGGCCGATGCCGGCGACGCCCTTGGCAGAGGGGCCCTGGGTGCTGATGGCATCGACGGGCGTTCGAAGCGTTTGTCCGTCGGAGGCGACGAGGACGAGATCGGTTGCTGCTTCGGCCGCGATGGTGGCGACGACCCGATCGCGATCGGCGAGCTTCATGACCGGGCGTCCGCTGGTGACGTCGGCGAGCGCCGCTCGCTCGGTCTGCTTCACCTGGCCAGACGCTGTGACGAAGACGATGTTGCTGGTTGGCGTTTCCGACGAGCCACCACCGACGTCGAGGATCGTGATGATCTCCTCGCCTCGATCGGCGTTGAAGACCTCGGCGCCGTCGCGGCCTCGACTCCGGCCCCCGACTTCGGGGACCTCGGATCCGCTCGTGCGAAGGATGCGGCCGGCGGAGGTGATGGCGACGACGGGCGACTGCAGCGTCGAGACGACGACGGTGTCGATGACGTCGTGGCGACTGGGGGCGTAGGACTTCGACGAGCCGAGCGGCTCGCGGCCGACGACACCCGATGCGGACAGACTGACCAGACACGGATCGTCGGGAAGGTCGGCCATCGCGGCCTCCTCGAGCGCCTCGAGCACGGGCACCTCGGTGAGGGTGATGATGCGGCTGCGTCGAGGCGTCCCGTACTCCTCGACGATGTCGGCCAACTCGCGGATCACGATGGTTCGCCGACGCTGTTCCGACGCGAGGATCTTCTCGAGGTCGGCGATGGTGGTGAGCAGCGTGGTCTTCTCGTCGACCAGCTCGTCGTATGCGAGCGCGGTGAGACGAGCCAGCCGGAGCTCGAGGATCGCCTCGGCCTGGATCTCGCTGAGCGTGAGCTCGTCCATCAACTTCTCGCGCGCTTCGCCGCGGTTGGCGGAGCCTCGAATGATGGCGACGACCCGGTCGATGTTGTCGATCGCGATCAGGTAGCCCTCGACCTTGTGGAGGCGAGACTGCGCTTCGCGCAGACGGAACTGCGACCGCTTCACGATCACGTCGAGGCGGTGCTCGATGTAGTGGTGGCACAGGTCGTAGAGACCGATGGTGGTCGGCACGCCATCGACCAGCACGACGTTGTTGATGCCGAACGTCTCTTCGAGCGGGGTCAGCTTGTAGAGCTGTTCGAGAAGGAGTTCTGGCTTGATGCCGCCCTTGCACTCGATCACGAGCCGGAGACCGGACTTGCGATCTGAGAGGTTCTTCACGTCGGCGATCCCGTTGATCTTGCCGTTGTTGACGAGCTCCTTGATCTTGGCGACGACTCGCTCGACGCCGACGAGGTAGGGGAGCTCGGTGAAGACCAGACCCTGGCGGTTGCGGGTGACGTCGACGATCTCTGCGGTGGCTCGGATGCGGAAGGTGCCGCGGCCGGTCTCATAGGCATCGCGCAACCCGTCGTCGACGATGATGCCGCCGGTCGGGAAGTCGGGGCCAGGCACGACCTCCATCAGCTCGTCGATCGTCGGCTTTGGTCGACGTTTGCTCATCACGAGCTTGATGGCCTCGAACACCTCGACGAGGTTGTGCGTCGGCATGTTGGTCGCCATCCCGACCGCGATGCCCGACGTGCCGTTGACCAGCAGGTTCGGAAGGGGTGACGGGAGGTACTCGGGCTCGAGGGTTTCTCCGTCGTAGGTCGGACGGAAGTCGACCGTCTCTTCCTCGATCTCGCCGAGGACTTGGAGCGCCGCCGGTGCGAGCTTGCACTCGGTGTATCGGTAGGCGGCGGGCGGGTCGTCGAGGCTGCCGAAGTTGCCTTGGGGATCGACGAGGGTGACCTGCTTGGAGAAGTCCTGGCCGAGCCGGACGAGCGTGTCGTAGATCGCCGAGTCGCCATGAGGGTGGTACTTGGCCATGACGTCGCCGACGACGTGCGCGCACTTGCGATGCGGGCGGTCCGGCATGAGTCGCATCTCGCGCATCGAGTAGAGGATCCGTCGCTGCACGGGCTTGAGCCCGTCTCGCACGTCGGGGATCGCACGGGACTGGATGACCGAGAGCGAGTAGGCGAGGAAGGACTCGCCGAGCTCGTCCGCCACCGGAACGTCGATGACTTCGCGTGCAAAGGGCAAGAGTTCCGGTTGTTGACCCCGCTGGTTCGCCATGACCGCTGAGTGTAGGGAGCCCGTGTGACGGCGATGTCGATCTCG
>CALLIQ010000350.1 GCA_938008925.1 uncultured Acidimicrobiales bacterium | reverse complement strand
ACCGACACCGGCCGAAACCTGCTCACCGACCCCAAGGTCATCGAGCTCTACCTCGGCACCCTCACCAAGGCCCACTGAGCCACCCGGGTCGCGGAGCGATCCACCGCCAGAGACCTCCCGCGGAGCGAACCCCCGCCACATCTGGCGGCCAACCGCTCCGCCGCTGCGAGGCGAGGGGTGCGTCGGGGACGTGCCAGCGAGGACTTTCGACCGAAGGTCGCCGCAGTGGACACGGCACCGAGGCAGCCCGTCTCTAGAGCAGGGGGAGCCGCAGTGGGCGCGGCGCCGACGCACCTCGGCCTCCCCAAGGCCGCAGCGAAAACGCGGAACGGCCCCGCCACAGCCGAAGCTGCGACGGGGCCGTTCCCAGTACTCAGTTCAACTGAGGTTGATCAGTTGAGGCTGGCGAACTGGTAGGTGGTGAGGTCACCGTCGATGGTGTTCGTGCCGTCGCCGTAGCGAAGGATGGCGAACGAAGCCTCGGTGGGCTCACCAGCGGGACCGAATGCCTGCGGGCCTGAAGGACCGTCGTAGTCGGGGTTGCCCCCGGCCTCGATGATGGCCTTGCAAGCTGCAAAGTCGGTGCAGACTTCGCCGTCACGAGTGACACCGTTCATCACGGCAGCAATCTGTGCCGGATCGTCGGAGCCAGCCAGCTCGGCGGCGAGTGCGAGGATGATGATCGCGTCGTAGGTCTCGGGACCGTACGAGAAGTCGATCAGCTCGCTGTCGACCTCGAGGAGACGTCCCTCGAAGCTGGAGTCACGGGGAGCGGTCGGCAGGGTGCCGGCGATGCCCGAGAGCACGCCCTCGTCGGCGAACTTCTCGCCGAGAGCGTTACCGATGTTGCCGTCCACGAGGTAGATCATCTTGTTGTCCGGCGTGAAGCCGGCCTCGAAGAGACCCGTGAGGATCTGGCTGGTCTCGTCGAATCCGATGACCACGATGGCCTCGGGGTCGGCGTCGACCATCTGGGAAACCTCAGCGTCGAAGTTCTGAGCGGCGGGGTCGTAGACGAAGTCGACGACGACCTCAGCACCCTGCTCTTCGAGCGGAAGCTTGGTGAAGTTGAGGAGACCCTCGCCGTAGGGATCCTGGAGGGCCATGAGGCCGACCGTGGTGGAACCCTCAGCAACGATGAGGTCAGCGAGAACCCGGCCCTGGAGCACGTCGGAAGGAGCGGTACGGAAGTACAGGTCGTCCTCGGCGTAGTCGGTGAAGTCGGGGGAAGTGTTGGCAGGCGAGAAGTGAATCTTGCAGTTGCCGGTGATCTTGTCGATCACGGTGAAGGAGACGCCGGAGGAGGCGGCACCGACGATGGCGTCGACGTCACCGGAGAGGTGACGGTCAACGGTGGCATTGGCCACGTCGCCGTTGTCGCCGGAGTCGCCGGGCGACCACACGATGTCGTTGCCGAGCACACCGCCAGCGGCGTTGATGTCAGCAGCGGCCAGCTCAGCACCCGCGAACTCGGCCGGGCCGAGGAATGCGAGGTTGCCGGTCTCGGGCAGGAGTCCACCGATTTCGAGGACGCCATTGCTCTCGCCGGTGCAAGTCGGCGCGGCCTCGACGGTGGCGCTGGAATCATCTTCCATCGCCTCCTCGTCGTCTTCCATGGCCTCGTCGTCTTCCATGGCTTCTTCTTCGTCTTCCATGGCCTCGTCGTCTTCCATGGCTTCTTCTTCTTCAGCAGCCGTGGTTTCGGACGTCTCTGCGTCATCGCTGCCGGCGTCATCGCTGTCGCTACCACCACAGGCGGCGGCAACGAGCGAGAACGCGAACAAGATGCTCAGAAGACCAACGAACTTGTTGTCTTTCATATGTCTCTCCCCAGTGGCCGGTCACGGGGTGCGCCGACCTCGGTTCAATTGGAACACGGGACGATATCGCAGGCCCAAGCAACGCGTTCGCGCACGAAACTTCGGCGACGCAAAACCGTCACACGATGACAGCGTATGACGTTCGTCACAAATCGGGGTGTCGGTCCCACGATCTGGAACCGCGCATCAACCCCGCAGGGCGGTCTCCACCAGCGACTGCTTCAAGTCGAACAGGTCCGTGCTGAGCGAGACGTGGTAGCGGTGAGGATTCACGAGACGGCGAACACCGGGGTCGAGACGCTCGATGTCACGCACACGCCGTGCTCTCAGTTCGTCCAACGGTGCGGGTTCGGCGACTCTCGAGCCGTCGACCACCACGTCGGTGAGAAGGGGCTCGATCTCCGACACATCGTCGGGCGCGAGACGACGCCGGGTGTTCGGCTGGGTCGGATGACGAAGCTCGATCTCGGCGTCGCCCGAGGGCGCATCAGCGTCCGCGATGGTCAGCAGGTCGGCCGTCGAGCGGCCACGAGCGTCATAGATTCTGTACAGCGACTTGTCACCGGGATTCGGTGTCTTGGCTGGCGTGTCCGACACCTTGATCGCCGGTTTGCTCTCGCCGTCTTGCTCGATGGAGACGAGCTTGTAGACGCCGTCGAGATAGGGGTGGCCTTCCGACGCCGTGAGTTTCGACCCGACGCCCATCGAGAGCCGGGCGACGAGCCGCGCCGGATCGAGGCCGTAGCGAGGAGCCTCGGAATCGATCTGGGCCAGGATCTGGAAGATGAGGAGCTCATCGAGGCTGCTCGACAACACGATGCCGACTTCATCGAACCCGGCCGCGTCGAGCTGCAGCGCTGACTGGATCGCCAGATAGGCGAGGTCGCCGGAATCGAGACGAATGCCGACCGGCTCATGCCCCTTCGCCCTGAGCTCTTCGAAGACGGTGATGGCGTTCGGCACGCCGGAACCGAGCGTGTCGATCGTGTCGACGAGGAGAAGGCAGCCATCCGGGTACGCATCGGCGTACGCCCGGAACGCGCCGAGCTCGCCCTCGCCGAGGGCCATGAAGGCCTGCACCATCGAGTGAGCGTGCGTGCCTCGAGGATTCAGCCCCATGAGGTAGGAGGCCCCCACGTTCGACGACGCTTCCGCTCCCCCGACCAGAGCAGCGCGGGTGGCGGCGTTGGCCCCGAACTCAGCGGAGCGCCGCAGGCCGAACTCGAGTACCGGACGGCCGCGGCTGGCCTCGGCGACCCGGGAAGCCTTGGTGGCGATGAGCGTCTGGAAGTTGAGCTGGTTCAGCAATGCGGTCTCGAGCAGCTGGGCCACGGCCAACGGGCCGCGCACGACCGTCATCGGCGCACCCGGATGGACGACCCGACCCTCGGGCACCGCCTCGATCGACAGCGACTCGAACGAGCCGATGTCGGCGAGCCAGTTGCAGAACGCATCGGAGAACACGGTGGCTCCCGACGCGTCGACCTGCGCCCGCAGCGGGGCGAGGACGGCCTCGGTGAAGCGGGCCGCGTCCATCCAGTCCAGCAACCACTCGAGCCCAGCGGCGACACAAAAGCCCGCCTGATGGCTGCCGTAGTCGGGGTTGTTGCGAAAGAAGTGGTCGAACTGGGCCGGCCGCTCGTGCAGATCGCGCTCGAAATAGAGCTGCGCCATCGTGAGCTGGTATTGGTCGGTGAACAGGGCACCTTCGGCGAGCTCATGGCGCAGGGCTCGCTTGGACTGCTGCACTCGCTCCGCTGCGTTCGTCGTGTGACCGTTCTCCATGGAACGACCAGTGTGGCAGTGCCTACCCTCGGTGTGTGAGCCAAATCGCTGACTCGACCACCGAACCGGCCCCCGCCTCGAACACAGACCCGACCTCGGCGCTCGTCGTCGTCGACGTGCAGAACGACTTCGCCGACCCCGATGGATCCCTGTTCGTGCAGGGCGGCACCGAGGTCGTCAGCGCCACGAACGCCGCGATCGATGCCGCCGCCGAGCGGGGCCAGCTGATCGTCTACACCCAGGATTGGCACCCGCCCGAGACGCCCCACTTCATCGACCACGGCGGGGTGTGGCCGACGCACTGCGTCCGAGACACCTGGGGAGCCGAGCTACATCCCGACCTGCGCATCGCCGGCCCGGTCGTTCGCAAAGGCACCGGTGGAGAGGACGGCTATTCGGGCTTCTCGATGCGCGACGTCAACACCGGGACCGAGTCACCGACGGAGCTGGCAGCCATCCTCGACGAGCACCAGGTCACCGCCATCACCGTGGTCGGGCTCGCGTTCGATGTCTGCGTGAAGGCCACGGCGCTCGACGGTGTGGCCCGCGGACTCGACGTCACCGTCGACGTCGGCGCGTCAGCGTCGGTCGAGTTGACCGAGGGTGATCACGATCGCGCAGCCACCGAGCTCACCGCCGCCGGCGTGCATCTGATCGGCTGAGTTCTCAGTTCTCTGACTGCCGCTCAGCTCGAAGAAGAGAGGAACCACTGGGTGACGGCATCGCTGAACGACGTCGTCTGTCGAAGCGTCTGCCACTCGGCGATCTCGTTGCCGTTCGGCATGCGATCTTCGAACAGCGAGGTGAGGGCGACCAGCTCGGATCGAGCGCCGGCGACCTCCTTGGCCTCGATGCCGTCGGCAAAGAAGCTCAATACCGTTCCGGGCGTGACCGGATCGTTTGGATCGTCGAGGCGATCGAGCCAGT
>CALLIQ010000349.1 GCA_938008925.1 uncultured Acidimicrobiales bacterium | reverse complement strand
ATCGCGCCCTGGTTCCGCACGCCGACGCCATGCTCGTCCCGCTGCCCGATGGGGTCGACCCGGTGGCGGTCGCCAGCATGGGCGACAACATCGTCGACGGCTGGCGCTGCGTCGGCCCGCAACTCGAGGCCGATCCAGGGGCCGAGGTACTCGTGGTGGCGGGGGATCGGGGCCCGAACTCGATCGGCTTGTACGCCGCCGGGCTGGCGAAGGCCGCCGGCGCGTCGCGAGTCGTGTACCTCGACGACGACCCCGACCGACTCGAGATCGCGGCCTCGCTCGGGGCGGAGACCATGACCGGTCCACCGCCACGCAAGGTCGGACGGTTCCCCATCACGGTCGACGCATCGGGCGCTGGCGACGGGCTGCGATGCGCGATCGAGAGCACGGCATTCGACGGCACGTGCACCAGCCCGTCGGTCTACCTCGAAGACCAGGCGGTCCCGATGCTGTCGATGTACTCGAGATGCTGCACGCTCCACACGGGCCGGGCCCACGCCCGATCGGCCATTCCTGCCGCCCTCGCCCTGGTCGCCGCCGGGTTCGATCCGGCCCTGGTCACGACCGAGGTCGTGCCGTTCGCCGACGCCGAGGAAGCGCTGGCCAACCCGTCGATGAAACCGGTACTCGTTCAGTCGTGAGCCGGGAGCACGGTGCCGACGCACGGACCGAAACCGATGCGATAGCCGTCGCCCTCGGCATGGCCGTGGAGTGCCAACGTGTCGCCGTCCTGCACGAAGGAGCGGGTCTGGCCGCCATCGAGCGTGAACGGCTGATCGCCGCCCCAGCTCAACTCCAGGAGAGATCCGTAGGTGCCCGATTCGGCTCCGGAGATCGTTCCAGAGCCGAGGAGGTCACCGGTCCGCATCGCACAGCCGGACGACGCATGGTGGGCGAGCTGTTGGGCCGCCGAGTAGTAGAGCTCCTTGGCATTGGTGCGACTCAACACCGTCGGCTCGTCGCCCCCGGCCGACATCGACACCGACAGTTCGACGTCGTAGAGCATCGGCGTGGTGTCGCGCAGGTGGGGGAGCAGCTCGGCCTCGCGGGGTGGGGTGGCAGTGCGGAAGGGCTCGAGCGCCGCCTTCGTCACGACCCATGAGCCGATCGTGGTTGCGAAGGCCTTGGCTTGAAACGGTCCGAGGGGTTGGTATTCCCAGGTCTGGATGTCGCGGGCCGACCAGTCGTTGAGTAGCACGTAGCCGAAGATCATGTCGTCGGCTTCGTCGACGGTCACGGCCGAGCCCATCTCGCTGGGCGTGCCGACCACGGCGCCGAGCTCGAGCTCGATGTCGAGTCGTTCACACGGAGCGAAGACTGGCCGGTCGGCGTCCGGCGCCTTCGTCTGGCCGAGCGGGCGGCGAATGTCGGTGCCAGACACGACGACGGTCGACGCTCGCCCGTTGTAGCCGATCGGGATGTGGAGCCAATTCGGAGGCAGGGCGTTGTCCGGCCCGCGAAACATCGATCCGACGTTGAATGCATGGTGGCGACCGGCGTAGAAGTCGGTGAACTCCGCCACCTCGAAGGGACGGTGGAGGGTCACCTCGCCGGCGGGGTGAAGCGCTGCCCGGACCACGTCGTTCGTCGCGGCATCGGCGCCGTCCGCCTCCTGGGTCTCGTGGGCGAGCAGCGACGTGAGGCGTTCCCGAACGTCGCTCCACGCCGCTGCGCCGAGCGACATGAACCGATTGAGCGACGGCTCACTGAAGCCGCTCTCGGGGAGGAGACCAGCGCCTTCGAGCGCGGCGAGGTCGAGGACCTGATCGCCGATCGCTGTCGCACACCGCCCGGCCGATGCCGGCTCGTCACCGACCGTGAAGACCCCGAACGGCAGGTTGTTGAGCGGGAAGGGTCCGTCCGGGTCGTTCGCCGACTCGACCCAGGATCTGGCCAGCGCCGTCATCGCTGCCCGTCGAAGGTCTTGGTGATGCCCTCCCAGCAGTCGACGTAGTCGTCTTGGAGCGGTGCCTCGGTGGCGGCGAACTCAGTGAGGTGTTGCGGGAATCGGGTTTCGAACATGAACGACATCGTGTCGTCGAGCTTCTTCGGCTCGAGGGTCGCATTCGACGCGGCGTCGAAGGCGTCGCCGTCCGGGCCGTGCGGGAGCATCATGTTGTGCAGGCTCAGCCCACCCGGCGCGAAGCCGTTCGGCTTGGCGTCGTACTCGCCGTAGATGTTCCCCATCAGCTCCGACATCACGTTCTTGTGGAACCACGGTGGACGGAAGGTGTCCTCGGCCACCAGCCACCGCTCTCGGAACAGCACGAAGTCGATGTTGGCGGTGCCGGGTACGCCAGACGGTGCGGTGAGCACGGTGAAGATCGACGGGTCGGGGTGGTCGAACAGGATCGAGCCGACCGGGCAGTAGGCGCGGAGGTCGTACTTGATCGGGGTGTGATTGCCGTGCCAGGCGACGACGTCGAGCGGCGAGCGATCGGTCTCGCATCGGTGGAACCGGCCGCACCACTTCATCGTGATGGTCGATGGGGCATCGCGGTCTTCGAACCACGCGACCGGTGCGAGGAAGTCCCGGGGATTGGCCAGACAGTTCGCTCCGATCGGACCGCGCTCGGGCAGTTCGAACGACTGCCCGTAGTTCTCACACACGAAGCCGCGCGCCGGACCGTCGACCACCTCGACCCGGTAGACGAGACCGCGGGGGATGATGGCGATTTCGGCCGGCTCGACCTCGAGCACGCCGAGCTCGGTCACGAATCGGAGGCTGCCCTCCTGGGGGACGACGAGTAGCTCGCCGTCGGCCGAGGAGAAGTAGTCGTCGGTCATCGACGTGTTCACGAGGTACACGTGGCTGGCCATGCCCGTCTGGGTGTTGACGTCGCCGGCCGTCGTCATGGTGCGCATGCCGGTGATCCAGTCGACCGGTTCATCGGGGTGGGGGATCGGGTTCCATCGGTACTGGCCGAGGGAGGCAACGTCGGGCACGACGTTCGGGGCCGACCGCCACCGGGGAACCTCGATCGGGGCGAAGCGCCCAGCGTGCTTGACCGACGGGAGGATGCGATAACACCACGTCCGCTGGTTCTGCTGGTTCGGTGCGGTGAACGCCGTACCCGAGAGCTGCTCGCCGAAGAGGCCGTAGGCGACCTTCTGCGGTGAGTTCCGGCCCAGGGGGAGCGCTCCCGGCAGCGCCTCGGTCTCGAAGTGGTTGCCGAAGCCGGACTGATAGCGATCTGCGGCCGGTGGTGTCATGGGTTCATCAAACCAGGGTCCGACCGGTGGCGCCCGTTCTCGTTGCAGGCAGGTCTAGTACGGCGACTCGTATGGATCGTTGCGAGCGTTGGGCACGACCGTGATCGAGACGGCATCGGCTTCGACCCGCCACGGGGTCGGCGTCTCTTGGTAGGGAATATCGGGCTCTCGCCAGGTGACTTCGGCGACCACCCAGGTGTCGTCTTCGAGCGTCTGGCCCGGGTTGTGCAGCAGCACCTGGAGCGGGATGCCATCGGCGGCGCAGCAACTGACCATGAAGCGGGTCAACAAGAAGCCGTCGGGGGCTTCGGGGTCGTTGACGACGAGACCTTCGAGCTGCACGGTGACACCGTCGAGCGACCGTTCTTCGTCCCACAGCGCCCGGTCGAGGAAGTCGAAGACCCGCATCTCGACGGGTTCCGCCGACGTGTCGAGCGGCGGGAAGCCCGAGGTGGCCTCGGTCGGGTTGAACGCTTCGACCCGGTCGGCTGCAGCGGCGCCGAGCCCGGTGGGGGCCACCGAGATCAACACGACGAGTGGCAGAACGAGCATCCAGCCGACCATCGGGCCGACCGATCGGCGAACCGCGGTCGGATCGGTTTCTTCTTGGCGTGTACCGGCGACGGCCTCGTAGACGCCGAACACCAACAGCACGACCGTGGCGATGGCGAGGGGGATCTGCATCCGCTGTTGGACGAACCAACCGAAGCCGCCGGTCCACAGCAATCGGGCCATCACGGCACCGACGCACAGCATCACTCCTGCTCGACCAACTCGATTCATGAGCGCTCTCCTCGGAGGATCACAACAGCACCTGCCCGACGAGCACGGCGCTGGCGACGGCGACGGCCAGGGTCACCGGCCCGAACACCATGGCGAAGCGGCGGCCGAAGACACCGGCGTGCATGGCGACGAGCTTGAGGTCGATCACGGGGCCGACGACCAAGAACACCAGCCGAGACGTGAGCGAGAACTGGGGGAGCCCGGCTGCGACGAAGGCGTCGGCCTCAGAGCAGATCGACAAGATCACCGCCAGTGCGGCGAACATCAGGATCGAAAGCAACTCGTTCTCCGCCACCGAGTCGAGGATCGACCTTGGCACGACGAGCTGGAGCGTCGCGGCGGCGAGGGCGCCGACCACGAGGTAGCCGCCGGCGTGGACGAGGTCTCGCGAGGCGATGTCGACGAAGCGCTCCCACCGCCCACCGGTGTGCTCGTGTTCGTGACGCAGCGAATCGAGGAGCGACGTGCCACTTCGTCTCGCCCACCACGATCCGACCGCAACCGCGGCCAGGAACGACGCGGCGAACCGGGCGAACACCAGTCGGCCATCGCCCGGGAAGGCGACGGCGGTCGACACCAACACGACGGGGTTGATCGCCGGTGCGGCCAACAGGAACGTGAGCGCGGCGGCGGGCGGGGTTCCAGCGCCGACGAGTCGGCCGGCGATGGGGACCGAGCCGCATTCGCAGCCGGGAAGGGCCATGCCGGCAACGCCTGCCGCGGGGACGGCGAACAACGCTCGTTTCGGGACGAATCGTTGGACGATCTCCGGAGAGACGAAGACGCCGATGAGGCCGCTCAGCACGACACCGAGCACGAGGAAGGGCAGGGCCTGCACGCAGACTGAGACGAACAGCGTCGACCAGAGTCGGACGTCGCCGTTGTCGAACCAGCCGATGCGATTGCGAAGCACGAGGGCGAGCACCATCGGCACCACCAACACCCACGGACCGAGCCCGAGACCCGTCGCCGAGTTGTGGTGATCGTGCTCGTGCGCGTCGTGTGCATGCTCGACGTCGTGTTCGTCGCTCTGAGCTTCGGCGGCAGCATCGACTGCTGATCCGGCGGGTTCGGTCACGGCGGCCACCCTAGAGCGCGAGGGCATCGAGGCGGGCCCGCGGTCGACCGATCGGAGTCATGGAAGTACCGTCGGCCGAACACTCCATTGATGAAGGCGCGAGCGTTGACAGCGTGCCGACGAGCGATGCTGAGAGGGGCTGGCATGACGAATGTGTTCGTACGAGCCGTCGATCCGCCGGTGGCCATCTCGGCCGAGGGTTCGACGATCACGATCGAGGGCGGCCGCGAGATCCTCGACGGGTCGGGCGGAGCGATCGCCAACTCGATCGGACATGGACGAGCCGACGTGGCGGCGGCGATCGCCGAGCAGGCCACGACGGTCGACTACGCCCACGCGACACAGTTCACCACCGACGTGCTCGAGCGATACGCAGCGTCGCTGGCACCGCACGTCCCGATCGACGACGTGCGGGTCTTCCCGGTGAGCGGCGGGAGCGAGGCGAACGAGACGGCGATGAAGCTCGCCCGCAGCTATCACCTCGCTCGGGGCGAAGACCGGCATCTGATCGCCGCTCGAGCCGGTGCCTATCACGGCAACACCAGGGGTGTGCTCGACGCGTCCGACCGAGCCCAGCTCGTCGCCGGCTACGAGCCATGGATCGGCAACACCGTTCGGGTGCCGGGGGCGAACCGGTTCAGAGACGAACGCTCGGGCGCAGAGTTGGCCGCCGAGACCGAGCAAGTTCTGCGTGAGGTCGGCATCGATCGCGTGGCTGCGTTCCTCGCCGAGCCGATCGGCGGTGCGACCCTGGCCGCCGCCCTTCCGCCGGACGACTACTGGCCGGCGATCGAACGCATGTGTCGAGCCAACGGGATCGTGTTGATCCTCGACGAGGTGATGACGGGTTTCGGGCGAACCGGGTCGTGGTTCGCCGCCGATCACTGGGGTCTGCGCCCCGACATCATCACCGCGGGCAAGAGCGCTTCGTCGGGCTACTGGCCACTCGGCCTGTGCCTCGCCGCCGGTCGACTCGCCGATGCGGTGGCCGAGGCCGAGAACTTCATGCACGGGTTCACGTGGTCGCATCACCCGATGGGGGCGGCGGCCACGGCGACGGTGCTCGACATCATCGAGCGCGAGTCGCTCGTCGAGCGCGTCGGCCCCGCAGGTGAGCGTCTGAGCGCTCGACTCGTCGACGGGCTCGGCGAGCATCCGAACGTCGGCGACATCCGAGGGCGGGGGCTCCTCCTGGCGGTCGAGTTCGTGGCCGACCGAGGGTCGATGGACCCCTTCGACCGAGCCGAGCGGGTCACCGAGCGAATCGTCACGGCGGCGTTCGATGCGGGGGTCACCGTCTACCCGTCCACGTCATGTGTCGACGGGTCGGTCGGCGACGCCGTGTTGCTCGGTCCACCGTTCTCGTCGACCGACGCCGAGCTCGACGCGATGGCCGACCGGCTCGTCAGCTCGGTGCTGGCGGTTCTTGGCTGAACTCGTAGACCTCGGCGGCCGCCTCCGGTGAGATCACCCCGTCTCGCAGGTCGCGCTCGACGAGTTCTCGGGGTCGTTCGGTCGGGTCGCCCCAACCGCCGCCTCCCGGGGAACGGGCGATCAGGCGAACCGGTCCGAACTCGGCGAGACCGTAGGCAGGGGCGGTGAAGGGAAGCCGGGGGTCCTCCTCACCGTCACCGTCACCGGCGGCGCCCTCGATCGCCTGCAGCGTCAGCTCGCCGCCGACGCCAGGCCCGCCACCGCCGACGCCGTAGCTCGACGGTTCGCCGACGCCCTCGCCGCGGAATGACCAGCGCGCCGGCGTCAGCACGTCGGCCTCGTATTCGATGCCCGTGCCGCCCCGATAGCGACCCGGGCCGCCGCCGTCGCAGCGGAACTCTTGACGGTAGTAGTGGATCGGGTATCGCTGCTCGGTGAACTCGACGTCTGGCAGGGTCAGGCCGCCGTACGCGATGAGGTGGCCGATCTGGTTGAAGCCGTCTCGACCCGGGGCTGCCCCGCCGCCGGCCGCTGCGCTCCAGTGATAGAGCACGTATGGCGACCCGTCCTTCTCGCCGGCGGTCACGCCGAAGATGTTCTTCCCCCAGCCGGCGAGGGAACGGTCCGGATCGGCCTGCGAGAGGCATTGCCAGACCAGGTGGACGATCTCGTGCGCTGGGATGACGGTGTTCATCGTCATCGGCGCTGGCGGCGTCGCGTGCACGATCGAGCCCTCTGGAGCGATCATCGTGACCGATCGAAAGCTCCCCTCGTTGCGCGGGAGATCGGGTTCGAACCACCCGGCGAGCGCCATCGACAGGGCCGACCACGTGTTGACCCAGCCGCTGTTCTTGAACCCGCGGATCTGCGGGTCGGTGCCGGTGAAGTCGGCCGTCAGTTCATCGCCGTCGATGGTGATGGCGAGATGGAGTTCGAGGTCGGCCGGGCCGAAGCAGTCGTTGTCCCATCGCTCGACGGCTCGCCACGTGCCGTCCGGCAATTCGGCGAGCTTCGCTCGGAAGCGGCGCTCGGCGTGATCGCACACGCCATCGAAGGCGGCGAGCGCTCGGTCGTGGCCCAGGTCGGCGACCAGCTCGAGCAGGCGATCGGCGCCGATGCGGACCGAGCCGAGCATGGCTCGGAGGTCGCCATCGAGGAGGTCGGGAGTGCGGGAGTTGGCGAGGAGGAGTTCCCACAGGTCGTCTCGGACCACGTCGTCGACGGCCAACCGCATCACGGGGAGCCGGAGACCCTCGTGAAAGATCTCGGTCGCCGCCGGGTTGTAGGTGCCGGCTGCGCC
>CALLIQ010000348.1 GCA_938008925.1 uncultured Acidimicrobiales bacterium | reverse complement strand
ACCGACGCCTGTCCGAAGATGCCGTCCGGCAGTTCGCTGATGAGTCCGGTCATGTAGGCGACACGATCGCCGGCGCCAGGGGTGGCTTCGCGCAAGCCGCTGACCACGAGCTGATCGTCGACGTTGTCAGCGCCGAAGCGGGCAACGGCAGCATCGACGAGCTCGTCGGCCTGCTCCTGTGAGTGCACGGTGCCGGTGAGCACGATGGAGCCGTCTTCTGAGACGTCGATGCCGACGTTCATCGGACCGGTCTCGAGCGCCATCTGCGGCTCGTCGTCTTCTTCCGCTTCGGTCTCGGTTTCCTCTTCCTCGGCTTCGATCTGGAAGTTGCCGACATTCACGCTGAGATTGCGGATCCCGTCATCGTCGACGGCGTCTTCGAGGTCGGCGGCCGACACGCCTGGAGCGACGTCACCGGAGATCGTGCCGTCGCGGTAGGAGTAGTCGATGTTGAGACGCGAGGTGTCGATTCCCTGCGCCTCGAGGTCGGCTCGGGTCGCTTCTTCGAGCGTGTTCTGGATGTGGTTCACGGCCCACAGGGTCGAGGCCCCGATGAGGGCGGCGGTGGCGAGCAGGGCGATCGGAGCGATCTTCCACCACGGCCAGGGCAGCAGACCGTCGCGCTCGTCGATCCAGTAGGTGGTCTCGGTCTTGGTGGTCTTCGTGATCACCGACCCATCGGCGCCGGCGATCGACTCGACGGAGTCGTCGACGTGATCAGCGAGTGCGGTCGCGCTGGACTGCGGCTTCGATGTCGCCATGAGATACCTCGATGGGGCGGGAAGGGATCGATGTGACGACACCCACTCCAGGAGCCGCCACGGCCGGACAGACTAGGCAGCCCGCCCCGCACGTGCACGCGAAGAGCACGGATTGACCGGATCAGCCGTTGACTGCCTCGGTCATGAACGTCGAAAGGGCGTCGAGTCGGCCGCTCGGACCGCCCGGAGCGGTGATGTCGACGAGCAGGTGCTCACACCCGATCTCCGCCCAACGTCCGATCGTGTCGGCCATCTGATCGGGCGAACCGGCGACCGAGAGCTCGGGCTTCATCGACGATGCCGGGTCGAGATAGAGCCGAGTGGACAGCGTGATCTCGCCCTCTCGGCCGGCCTCTGCGGCGAGTTCCTGCACGCGTGCCCAGGCCTCGGCGACGGTCTCGATCGGCTGGAAGGCGGCGTGGAAGCAGTCGCCGAAACGCACGGTGCGCCGATAGGCGGCCTCGCTCGATCCGCCGATCCAGACCGGCACGCGCTCCTGCACCGGCTTCGGCTCGAACTTGATCTCCGGGAAGGAGTAGAAGCGACCGTCGTAGCTGGGGGTCTCGTCGGTGAACAGCGCATGGAAGATCTCCAGCTGCTCGTCCGCTCGAGCGCCGCGGTTGTCATACGGCATCCCGAGCGCCTCGAACTCCTCGCGCATCCAACCGACACCGGCACCGAGGATCGCCCGGCCGTCGGACAGGCGGTCGAGCGTGGCCATCAACTTGGCCGTTTGGATCGGCGGGCGGTAGCCCATGATCAGCACGGTCTGGCCGAGGAGCATCGTCTCGGTGCAGGCCGCAGCGAACAGCAACGTGCCGATCGGATCGAGCCACGCCATGTCGTTCGGCGCGGGGAAGGCGCCGTCGTCGGAGTACGGATACTTCGACTCGATGTCGGCCGGCCAGGCGATGTGATCGCTGACCCAGCCGGAGTGCACGCCGAGGCGTTCGGCCTCGGTGAGGAACTCCATGAGTGCGGCCCGCGACGCACCGCGTCCGAGCTGGGGAAGGTGGGCGCCGATCTGCATTGCTGTCTCCTGTGCCTGTCCCTCGACCTGTCTCCGACCCGAACCGCTCAGTCGACCTGGTAGACGTCGTAGGCGACGCCTTCTTCGGTCGTGCGGCCGACGGCAACGGCGAAGACGTTGTTGAGATAGGCGTAGCGCTCGTCGCCGGTCTCGAAGCGAGGCGAGGTCTTGATCGACACGCCATCGTCGGTCCGCATCCCGATGCCGACGTAGGAGAGGTAGATGTCGGCACCGTCGTCGGTCCGCAACGACACGCGCACGTCGAGCGAGAACGATCCGTCGGCTCGGACGGTCAGCCAGTCGCCGGCCGCCACGCCGTCGGGCATCGTCGCCGAGATGTTCGGCCCTTCGAACGCAGCGGAGGTGACCGTCGCGACCGAACGGGTCCCGAACGGCCCACCCTTCACGAGCGGCCGCTCGACCTCGTTGGTCGCTGCGGTGAGGGTTCCGAGATAGGTGACAGGAAGGGAATCGAGCATGGCTCGGACCCTATGTCAGGAACAGTTTTCGGGCGAGTCGTGAACGAAGCGAACGGCTCAGTAGGCGACTTGGCAGAAGCCGTGGTTGCAGTACCCGCCCGGGTTCTTGGCGAGGTACTGCTGGTGGTAGTCCTCGGCGTAGAAGAACTCGCCGGCTGGAGCGATCTCGGTGGTGATCTCACCAAAGCCCGCAGCGGTGAGCTTGGCCTGGTAGGCCTCGCGGCTGGCGTTGGCGGCGGCGAGCTGCTCGTCGGAGTTGGTGTAGATCGCCGAGCGGTACTGGCTGCCGACGTCGTTGCCCTGACCCATGTACTGGACGGGGTCGTGGTTCTCCCAGAAGACCTTGAACAGGTCGTCGAGACTCACCATGGAAGGATCGAACACGATGAGCACGGCCTCGGTGTGGCCGGTCATCGAGGTGCAGGTCTCTTCGTAGGTAGGGTTCGGCGTGGTGCCACCCGCATAGCCAGCGGCGGTCGAGTACACGCCGTCCATCTGCCAGAAGAAGCGCTCGGCTCCCCAGAAGCAGCCCATGCCGACCACCAGGGTGTCCATCACGTCTGGCCACGGGCCGACGAGCGGGTTGCCGTTCACGTAGTGCGCGTCAGCGACGGGGACCGGCGTGTCGCGACCGGGGAGGCAGTCCTCGGGGGCGGGGGGAGGTTGCGGGGTGCGTCGCAGTCCGAACATGGTGGCTCCTCGGATTTCGGTGTGTGAGAACTGATTGAAGGCGGGCTCGGGGCGTCAGGCCTCGCCGCTGGTCGGCGCGGTACTCGGTTCGATGCCCAACAACTGACTCAACCGGTCGAGGGCCTCTCGGGATTCCCGACGCAGGTCGGCGGCGCCGTCCGGGTCACCGGCGGCCTCGGCGAGATCGGCGAGCTCCAGCAACTCGTCGGCCTTTTGCACGAGCTCGGCGACCGACAGGTCGGAGAGATCCTCGCCGATCACTGGCGAGTCGGTGCCGGGCGTCGTTGCGGGTTGATCGTCGGCTTCGTCGGCCTCGGTCGTTCCGGGTGCCGGCGGTGCGTCGCCATCGCTGGTGACGGCGGCGATCGCCTCGTCGAGCGTCGGCTCCATCGCGATGCGCGAGTCGCTCACGACGATCACTTGGTCGAGCTGTGGCACCGCAACGGTGCCCTCGGCCTGGATGTAGAGCGGTCGGACGTACAGCACGGTCTCGTCGAGGAGGACCATCTGCATCTCGCCGAATCGCACCCGCGAACCCTGCGCGGCGCGCAGGGTGATGAAGGCGGAGATGTCGCTCTCCTTGCGGATCTCGGAGTCGACGAGATCGGGCGCGGCGACGGTGCCTCGCGGTGGGCTGTACAACAGCAGCTGCCCGTAGTTCTCCGGGTCGGACCGGGCGACGAGTATGCCGGTGAGCTCCGGTCGACCTCCCGTCGTGCCGCTCGAAGCAGGCACGAAGGCCCGCTGGAGAATGAACTCGGTCTCGCTCTCGCCGGGAAGGCGGGTGGTGCGGTACTGGGGCTCCATGGGACGGGTCGACGTGGTGGTCTCACCATCGCCGGCCTCGGTCGTCGGCTGGGCTGCGACCTTCCAGGCGAGGGCGCCTTCGAGGAACTGCACCGGATCGTCGACCTGGTAGGTGGCCCACATGTCGGTCTGGACCTTGAAGATGTCGGCCGGGTAGCGCAGGTGGTTCGAGAGGCTGTTCGGGATCTCCGATGCCGGCGAGAACAGATCCGGGAAGGCGCTCATGTAGGCACCGGCGATGGGATCCTGCTCGTCGACCACGTAGAAGCGAACGTCGCCGTTGTACCCATCGACGATGGCCTTCACCGAGTTGCGGACGTAGTTGTAACCCGAGGCCAGATCGGCCGTGCTCGACAGCGAGTTGGTGTTGACCTTCTGGCTGTATGGGAAGTTGTTCGTGGTCGTGTAGGCGTCGACGACCCAGAACACACGACCGTCGGCCAGCACCGGATAGGGGTCGGAGTCGAACTCGAGGAACGGGGCCAGTTCGGCGACCC
>CALLIQ010000347.1 GCA_938008925.1 uncultured Acidimicrobiales bacterium | reverse complement strand
CTCCAGAAACGCGGTGGGTGAGCTGGCAACACCCGGACCTGCGGCAACACCGATGCGAACCTTCATGGCGTCACTCTCTCACTCAGTGCCGAACCGAGCGACTTCGCTGGTTCGACCTGCGCCGCGCATCCGGCCAGACTTCGTAGTCGACACGAAGGGACACGCTCGATGGACGAAATCGAAACCCACTTGCAGGACCAGTTCGGACCGGATGCGTCACTGACTCCGCTGTCTTCGGCCAACCGAATGGGTCGACGGGTCCACGGGGTTGATCTGTCGACCGAGCTCACGGCAGCGCAAGCGGAGCTTCTGGTCTCGCTCCTCGACGAGTTCCGAATCATCTCCTTCCCCGGTCAAGACCAGCTCGGGTGCACCGTCGCCGACCTCGAGCGCGTGGCGAACCACTTCGGCGCACCGATCCCGCACCCCTACAACTACGCGAACTACGCCGATTTCGTTCGCGACCGCGTCCCACTCGAGGTGCACGCGCCCGAGCATCGAGTCTCGGCCAAGGTCAACGCAGCCTTCCCCGCCGCGATCGAATGCGCCGACGGCGCAGACAGTCCCGCCGTGTACATCGTGACGAACCTCGTCGGCAGCGGACCCGACGCCGAGCCGGAGCACGTCGGCGGCCAGCATTGGCACACCGACATCGAGTTCCAGCCGATCCCGCTTTCGACCAGCATGTTCTTCGTGCAGTCCGCCCCGACCAAGCGCACGGAAGGCGACGGCACCTGGGTCACCAATCCGCCCCGCGAAGAGGGCTTCTACCACCCCGAGTCGGCCTCGGAGCTCGCCCGACGACGCGAAGTACTGCCGCTCAACGGCGAGACGGCCTACACCGACACCGCGGCAGCGTTCGCCGCGCTGTCACCCGAACGCCAGCGTGAGCTCGAGACCGTCATGGTGCGGCGGCGATTGCGAGTCGGCGATCCCGGCTGGCTGGTGCCGCTGGTCTACGTCAACCCCCGTAACGGGTTGAAGTCGCTCCACAGCCCGGTCTGGGCCTCGCGCGGCAAGCGGATCGCTCCGGCCCAGGTCGAGGGGCTTTCCGAGGACGAGTCACGCTTCTTCTTCGATGAGCTCGAAGAGCACTGCTTGAGTCCCGAGTTTCGCTACGACCACGACCACGTCCCCGGTGACGTCACGATCTGGAGCAACTTCGCGACGCTCCACACTGCGCCGCCGAGCAAACGAATCGTCAACGACGTCGAGGACGCTCGACTGCTCTACCGCATCAGCTGCAAGGGTGAACCGAGCTTCTGTTTGCCCCGAACCGACGCCGACGAATGGATCGACGAGAACATCGTGCCGCCGTTCCGCAGCGACCTCGCCGTCTAGCTCGTGAGCCAGCTCTCGGCGTCCTGCACCGTTTCGAGGCGGGCGAGCGGCTGCCACCAGTTCGAGAGCGTGCCGTCCCCGGTACTGATCCCATTGTCGTGGCCGGGCAGGCTCTGCATCCACCACACGTAGAAGGCGACGCCACCGTCGGCGAAACACGTCGGATCGCCGTAGGCCGCCGCGAACCATGTCGAGCACGACACCGATTCCTCAGCTCCCCCGTCCGGCTGCCAGTTCGCACAGTCGGAACGGACGGATTCGGTGTTCCAGGTGACGAACGCATCGACGCTGTTCGGCGCCCAGTGCGAATTGCCGCACCGAGCTGGTGAAGAGAACGGCGGCTGGCCGCCGACGAAGTCGACGAGGAACAGCTCCGGATCGCGCTCGGGCAACATGGCCTCGATCTGGTGAGCCCGGTTCAACAACATCACGTCGAGATCACGGGTGAAGTTGAAGTTGTAGAGCGTGTAGGGGTTCGCACACAGCGGCATGTCGTCGAAACGGAAGCTGTTCGAGATGTCGCCGATGGCGCTGGAGAGCTTCGATCCCGTCGGCTCGAGGTCGCCGTGGTGGTGGGTGTACATCCACACCTCCCGGATGCCTCGATTGTCGACCCAGTCGCAGATGCCGGCTGCGCTCAAGACGGCGTCGTAGTCGGGGAAGAACACGCCGGGTGAGCTCGGTTGCGGTTCCCCCAGCGGCGGCGACTCGGTGAACTCGAGTTCACCGATGACCTCGAAGCCCATCGACGGTGGGGCGCTGGAATCGGCGTAGCCGTGGTAGCGAGTTGCCTCCGTCGACCACCACGCATTGCGAGTCTCGAGTTCATCGATTCGGTTCCGGAGCTCGTCGACCGAGCCGGCGTAGTTGGTCGTGGCTCGATCGATCACCCCATCGGCGTCAGCGTCGGGCAGGAAGCGGATCGACAAGACAGAGGTGGGCCACACCGCATCATCGGTCAACGGGTGGAGGCAGCTCTCCGGCTCGAGGCAGAACGGGAGCGTCCTCGGCTTCTCGACGCCGGCCGCCGGGACGTAGGAGACCTCAGCGAGGTTGTTGGCGATGATCGCGGGCGCTTGTTCGGCGACGAACGCGGCGATCTGGCTGGCGATCGTCGCGTTCGCGTCGTTGGTCGCCCCGTCCTGGGCGGACTCGCTCCCGAGCTCACCCGTATCGGTGATGCCTTCGCTGCCGAGCGTCGAGTTCCCGCCGCAAGCGGCAAGGACGATCGTGAAACCGAGGATCAGCCCCACCACTCGTCGGCCGGTGGTCGTGTGGCGGTGACGCCTCCGGGTTGTGCTTCGTCGCCCCTGCATCACCGATCTCCCGACTGGTGTGTTGCCATCACCACGCTGCCAAATGCCTACACCATGAGATCGGAGCGACCGCGCTCACCTTTAGATTGGGTCCGTGCTCGCCCAGCAATCCCAAGCAACATGGACCTCTGTGACGGTGCTGATGCTCGTCGTCGGTCTCGCTCTGGTGGCGACCGGACTCCTCGTCGTCGGGATCGCCGAGAGAACGGCTGACGGCCGACTCGGACCGAACCGTTGGGCCGGGATTCGGACGAGGGCAACCCGATCGTCGCCGGAGGCGTGGCGCGCCGCCCACGACGAGGCCCATCGCCTCACGGTTCTCGGCGGCCGGCTGATGGCACTGGCGGGAATCGCCCCCGTTTTCATCGGCCTCGTCGCAGCCGGCGGCGAACCCGACCGAGCGATCTCGTGGTGGGGGTCGTCGTGCCTGGCCATCATCACCGCGTCGGTCGCGCTCGTCCTCGTCGCGAGTCTGAACGGCCATCGGGCCGCTGCCGACGTCCAGCGCGAACGCAGCACCTGAGACGGGACCCGAGCCAGCACTTGAGTGCCAGCGGGCGGATCGGCCGTGAGTGGTACCTTCCACCGCCAATGGACGTTCACCTCGCCGACATCGG
>CALLIQ010000346.1 GCA_938008925.1 uncultured Acidimicrobiales bacterium | reverse complement strand
GGTTTCGTGACCGCTGCGTATGGATTCGACCTCGAAGACGAACTGCTCGAAGCCCAACAGGAGGTCGACCAGTTCCTGGCGCAGGCCGGTGACTCGCAGTTGACCCAACAGTTCAATGCGGCGCGGCGCGACAGCGCCGATACGCCACTGACCCTTTCCGCCCTGAGCATCTTCGAAGAAGAGACCCTCCGCCCACTGGTCGACTCGAAGACCATCGAGGTCATCGACATGGCGGCGGGACTCGAAGGGGCCACGGAACTCGTCCGCACCACGCAGCTCCTCGACCGTTCGAACGCGCTCAGATCCACGCTCGTGGACCTGATCACCGCCTACTTCTACGTCGCGGTGTTCGGTGCGGACGCCGATCCCGCGGCGGCTCGACAACTGAGCGACCTGCGAGCCAACTACGACCGCGGCATCGCCGACGTCGATGGCCTGGTCGAACCGGGCTCGAACATCGACGACTCGTGGGACGCACTGCGCAGCGACGAGGCCACGCTCTCGCTGCTCCGAGTCGTCGACACCGTTCTCCTCGACCCTGCCTTCGAACCGGTCGTGCAGGGCGACGAGCTCGACCCGAGCGGACTCGGAAATCTCGCGGAGGTGTTCAACTCGGCCGACGAGGCCGCGACGACCCACGAGGGCTTGCTCGAGGTCGTGGCGACCGACCTGAAGGCCGAGGTCGAAACACAACGGTCCGCAGCAGATCAGCGGGTGTGGTTCGTCGGAAGCGCCGTGCTCATCGTCTCGATCATCACCATTGCCAGTGCGGTCATCAGCACCCGTTCGATCGTCCAGCCGCTCACCGATCTCGCGAACGTCGCCGAACTGCTCCGAGCGGGCGACAACTCCGCTTCGGTCGGTGTTCGCGGTCCGTCCGAGGTGCGGACCGTCGCCGAGACGCTGAACGAGGCCGTTGCGAACCTCCGACGAGCCGAGACCCAAGCGCTCGCGTTGGCCGATGGCCGTCTCGACGACCTCGCCGAGGAAGAGGTTGCGTCGGGCACCCTCGGAGCCTCGCTGGCAACGGCGGTGGAACGCCTCCGCGTGTCGCTCGGCGAACGCGAGGAGTACCGACGTCGCCTGGCTCACGAAGCATCGCACGACGGACTCACCGGTGTGCCGAATCGAAGTGCATCGCTCGAGCATCTCCAGGGGGCCCTGGCCAGAGCGCAGCGAGCCGAAACCGACGTCGCCGTGCTGTTCGTCGATCTCGACAACTTCAAGCAGGTCAACGACCTGCGCGGTCACGCCGCTGGGGACCGGCTGCTGCGAGAGGTCGCGAGCCGCTTGATTCGCAGCTGCCGAGACGGCGACCTGGTCGGTCGAATCGGTGGCGACGAGTTCCTCGTCATCGCCGAACCGGTCGCGGATGAGGACGAAGCCAAAGCCCTCAGCGAGCGCTTGCTCGAGACGGTCTGCGCTCCATTCGATGACGGCGACGGCGACAGCACACCGTCCGCCTCGATCGGTGCCGCACTCGCTGGCGGCCGTTTGAAGGCGAGCGACGTGATCCACGACGCCGACCTCGCCGTTTACGAGGCGAAGGAGGCCGGTCGCGGTCGCACCGCCTTCTGCGACGACGAGATGCGCTCGCGCTTGCTGGCCGAGGCCGACCTCGAGAGCGCAATCCGGCATGGGCTGGAGGCGGACGAGTTCAGCCTGCACTTCCAGCCGACGTTCAACCTCGCCACCGGTGAACTCGACGGAGCCGAGGCGCTCCTTCGCTGGGAGCGCGAGGGCGTTGGCCAGATCAGGCCAGAGCGGTTCATCGAGTTCGCTGAGCGGACCGACCTGATCAGCGAGATCGACTCATGGGTGATGCGGCGCGGGCTGCAGCACCTCGCCTCGTGGCAAGACGACGACATGCTCAGTTCGCTCCATCTCGCCGTGAACGTCTCTGGACGGCACCTGCTCCGCGGCGATCTGTCTCGCGAAGTGCGCGACGCGATCGAGGCGACCGGCGCCAACCCGAAACTGCTCACCGTCGAGGTGACCGAGAGCGCGCTGCTCGACGACTTCGCCACCGCAGCGCACCACCTCACGAATCTGCGAGAGATGGGTATCCAGATCGCCATCGACGACTTCGGTACGGGTTACACCTCGCTCTCCCACCTGCGCCGATTGCCGGTCGACATCTTGAAGGTGGACCGGACGTTCACCTCGAATCTCCACCGCAGCGACGATCTGTCGCTGGTGAAGCTCGTCATCGAAACCGGACACCTGCTCGGCCATGAAGTGACCGTCGAAGGCGTCGAAGGCGTCCAGCAAGAAGACATTCTCAGAGGGCTCGGCGCGGACCGACTGCAGGGCTACCGATTCGGTCGGCCGATGCCCGAGAACGACCTCCGTGGTCATCTCGGTCGGGCCGCTGCGGGCACGCTCAACTCGATCGGTCGCGACGACCATGTCGATGATGAACACGACGTGACCGACCCCGGTGAAGCGGACGCAGCGAACGTCGTCGACGTCACCTGAGTCGCTCCGCCCGATGACCAGCGGCGCGAGCGGCCGTAGGCTTGCGTCATGCGTCGAGCGGTCCTGTGGAAGTCGGTCCTTCGACTCACGAAGAGGTCCGAGACACTCGAGCAAGTGGCCTTCGTCTGGGCTCGGCATCGTCTCATGGTGCCCTTCGCCTTGGCCGCGCTCGCGGCCCTGACCGGCGTGGCATGGGCGCTCGACTTCCCGACCTGGTCCGCCAGGCTCGCCATCGGCGCCGCTGGTGCCGCCATCGCCGTCAACGCCACGACCGAGTACCGAGTCCTCGGGCTGAGCGACCGTCGGATCCTCGTGTGTCGAGCGAGCCGAATTCGCCAGAAGGCGAACGAACTCCACAGCGATCTCCCGCTCGATGCCACCTTCGAGCGGGCACCCGGGGGAACGCTCGTCACCTCGACGTGGCGCGTCGGCGAGGCGATCTACACCGTGCCGAGGAGCTCGCAGATCGCCATCGAAGACATGCGAGCCCGTCTCGCCAACACCTGACCGACCGTCCGCACGCGCTTCGGCCGCCCACCAGAGGCGAGCGGCCGAAGCACCGAAAGGATTGGTTCGACCTGCGAGCCACGTCGGCTCACCAGGTTCGGGGACTCAGATCTCGGTCTGCTGGTTGAGGTAGGACTTCTCCGCCAGGCCGTGCCACTCGGCAATGCCGTCTCGGAACTCACGCCACGGGCCGAGGATGGCGGCGAACCGCTCGTCCTCCGAGGCGATCGTGTCGAGCACGTTCTCGGTCTCTTCCT
>CALLIQ010000345.1 GCA_938008925.1 uncultured Acidimicrobiales bacterium | reverse complement strand
TGATGGTCGGGCTCGCCCCAGACGATGCAGCCGTCGACGACGCTGCGCCGCCGACGGTGATCGACGTCGACGAAGCACCTGCCGAGACCGTCGACGAGGCCGCGGTGAAGCCGACGGCCAGGAAGACGGCCGCAAAGAAGTCGAGCGCGAAGAAGCCAGCCACCAAGGCTCCGGCGAAGGAACCCGCAGCGAAGCCGGTGCGGCTGCCCATCGCTCGCTACGACGATCTCAAGGCACGTGAGATCATCCCGCTGCTCGACGATCTCTCGCCGGCGCAGCGCACGAAGATTCGTGCTCATGAGTCGGCCGGCCGTGGGCGCAAGACCGTCCTGGCCAAGCTCGATCGCCTCGAGAACTGATCTGCGAATGACCGAGTCGGCTCGCCTCGGTATGCCCGAGGATCTCCCCATCGTCCTCGACATCGTGGAGCGGCACGCCGCCACCCTTCCCGACAAGCGCGGGGGAGCGATGCTGCTCGCCGATGACGAGCTCCAGGGGCCAATCAACGCCCGTTTCGCACGCTCGATCGGCGACGATGACGCTGCGCTCATCGTCGGGGTCTTCGATGAGGTCGTCTTTGGCGTCGCCGAGGTCCGCGTCGTGCGGTTCGACGAACAGCGAGCGGTGGCTCGCCTCGACTACTTCCTGGTCGACCCCGAGGCTCGAGAGGTCGCAGTGGGTGAGTCGATGATGAACGCTGCGGTCGAATGGGCCCAGTCGCACGGATGCAGCGGCATCGAGTCCAGAGCGCTGCCCGGCGATCGAGAGACGAAGAACTTCTTCGAGAGTTTCGGCCTCAAAGCTCGCCTGCTGACCGTGCACCGAGCGTTCGACTGACGATCGGGAGCCCGCCGACCGGGCTGACCGGTTCAGCGAAAGAGAATCAGCGTCCGCGCCAGACGGGCGCACGCTTTTCGATGAACGCCTTTGGCCCTTCGGCGTAGTCCTCGGTCGCTGCCAATCGGCGGATTGCGTCGTTCGATCGAGCCATCGCCGTCTCGTCGTCTTCGCCGATCGCCCCCTTCATCACCGCAAGGCTCTCACGAACAGCGAGCGGGGCGTTGACGGCGATTCGGTCGGCAAGGGTGCGCGCGTGGGTGAGCGCTTCTCCTGGCTCGCACAAGACGTTGACCATGCCGAACTCGGCCGCTCGCTCCGCACTGATCGGATCACCGGTGAGAATCAGTTCCGTTGCGACGTTGCGGGGGAGGACCTGTGGCAGACGGAAGAGTCCGCCGGCAGCTGCGACCAGCGATCGCTTGACCTCGGGCACGCCGAAGCGTGCCGCGGTGGATGCGACGACGAGCTCGCAGGCGAGCACGATCTCGGTGCCACCAGCCAACGCTGGCCCGTCGCAGGCCGCGATGAGCGGCTTGGTGCGCTCTCGGCTCACGAGCCCGGCAAAGCCTCCACGTTTGGTCCCGAGCCGGGCACCACCGGAGGCGACGGCCTTCAGATCGGCACCGGCGCAGAACACCGGGCCGTTTCCGGTGATGATCGACACCCAGATGTCGTCATCGGACTCGATCTGGTCGATCGCGGCCTCGACGGCGATTGCGACCTCGTCGTTGACGGCGTTGCGCGCGTCGGGTCGGTTCAGCGTGATCAGACCGACATGGCCTTCGACGCTGAACTCGACGACCGACTCACTCATCGTCAGCGGCAGCTTCCTCCGCAGGAGCTTCGGCGGCAGGCTCTGCGTCAGCGGAAGGCTCTGCTTCAGCGGGGCTCTCCTCGGCAGGGCCTGGCGCTGCTTCAGGTTCCTCAGCGGACGGCTCGGCAGCTGCCTCTTCAGCTGCGACCGGCTCATCAGCAGGAGCCTCGGCGACAGGCTCAGCAGGAGCGTCAGCGGCAGCGTCAGGAGCTGCCTCTTCGGCTACAGCGGGCTCCTCGGCAGGAATGTCGGCCGCAGCTTCGGTAGGAGCGTCAGCGGAAGCCTCAGGGGCTGGCTCTTCGGCTGCGGGCTCCTGCGCTGCATCCGGTGCCTCAGGAGCCGTCGTTGCGGCATCAGCGGAGGATTCCTCGGCTGTTTGCTCGGTCGAGGGCTCGTCTGCGCTCGGCTCACTGGGCTTTTGCTGGTCGGCCTTCGCTTCGTCGGCCTTCGCTTCGTCGGACTGTGGCTTTGCCGGCTTCTTGGCCGGCTTCTTCTTGGGTCGACGTCGACGAGCCTTGCCCGCTTCGGCGGGATCGATCCCGAAGTGGGCGGCGACCTCGGGAAGGCGGTCGGCGATGCGGCGAACTGCTTCGAGCAGTTCTTCGGACGGTTCCTTGGGATAGCCGGCCGGGACGACGTTGCCTCGCACGGGCGAGAAGGCAACGGCATCGATCACGGTGGCCCACCGATCGTGGGTGATGTCGCCGGCGAGCGCCTTGGAGGCCGCATCGGCGAGATCGGCCCCGAGCTCTGGCGGCAGAGGAGCGCCGGCCTTGACCGGTCGCGAGCTCAAGCGCAGCGCGCGGACGGTTCGGCCTGCGGCGAGGGACACCTTGACGTCTTCGACCCACTGATCGTGGTCGGACTCGATGCGCCGGTTGAGGCCTTCTCGGAGTTGCTCGGCGAGGGCGCGGGTCTCGTCGTCCTTGGC
>CALLIQ010000344.1 GCA_938008925.1 uncultured Acidimicrobiales bacterium | reverse complement strand
GGGGCGGGCCGGGACGGCTGACGCCGAGGTGTTTGGCGAATCGCTGGTGACCCAGTCGCAGGTGATCGTCATCTCAGCTCCCTCGGTCGTCGTCGGCTCAGGCCAAGACCGGCGTGCGGGGGGCCGAGTCGTCGGGTGTCGAATCGCCAGGCCCGTCCAGCTCGATCGTGAGATCGGCGTCGACGTCGGCGCTGCCGGGGGTGTCTGCGGTGATCACCACGAGGATGCTGGGCAGCACGAGGAGGGTCGCCGTCAGCGCCATGGCGATCATCAGCGCCGTCAGCAGGCCGTAGGCGGCGAAGAGAGGCATCGGGGCGAATGCCAAGATGCCGAAGCCGACCGATGAGCTGAACGCCGATGCGACCAGGGCGACGCCGGTTCCTTCACCGGCGGCACGGGCGGCACCGATCCGATCGCCGATGCGGCCGAGCTCTTCGTCGTAGCGAGCGATGAAGTGAATGGCGAAGTCGATGCCGATGCCGATCGAGACAGCGGCGATCGTGGCGGTCACGATGTTGATGCTGTAGCCGGCGATCTCCATGAAGGCATAGAGCCACGACACGACCATGACGATCGGGACGATGCTGGCCAAGCCGTACCGAACGGAGCGAAGGAACAGGCTCGACACACCGAAGCACAGCAGGAGGGCGATCGGCAGCGACGTCTGCAACGCATCGTTCGTTGCGTTGAGCGATGCTTCACGAACGAATGCACTGCCGGTCACCTGCACGAAGCTGCCGCCCAGGTCGTCACTGATCCCGGCCGCGACCGGCTCGAGGAACATCCGAGCTGCGGTGACCGATTCCTGGCTTCGACTGTTGACGAGCCCGAACTCGAAGGCGGTGCGTGCGACGCCGTTTGCCGAGCCGGGGGCATCGAGGGCCAGCGCCGTGCGCACGTCATCGGGCGTGAGGATCAGTCGCTCGGCGTCGAGGGGGATGCCGGTCTGCGAGCCGACCGCGTAGAGGGCTTCGACCTGCTCGGTCGTGTCGGGGATCGTGTTGCCGTCCGCATCGGTGATCACGACACCGGTCTGCTCTTCGACGAGCGATGCGATCACGGGCGAATCCCAGGCCGCATCGAACACGGAGAACACACCTCCTTGCACGGCGACGCCGTCCTCGTCACGTGCGAGCAGCGTCGTGTCGGAGAATCGAACACCGTCGATTCGTTCCTTGAGCGAGGCGAGAGCGGCTGGATCGGTGAGATCGCCCTCCACGTAGACGACGGCGGGCTCGCCACCACGATCGCCGACGTGGACGTCGAGCTGGTCGAGCCCGACGACGAAGTCGGTGTCGGGGGCGAAGAAGTCGTTCACGTCGAACTCGGCGGGAACTCGGACGGCGAACACGGCGGCGACGGCCGACAGTGCGAGCGCCGTCGGGAGTACCAGCCACGGGCGGCGGGAGGTCGCACCGATCACTGCGCCGAGCGGAGCGGCGATCGCCGATGCCGCCTCTTCCACCTCGAGATCGCCGACCGCAGGGCCGGTGAGGCGGTTGCGCTGCACGATGAAGGGAACCACGAGGCCGACCAGCACGGTCACGACGGCGAGGACCACGCCCAACCACGGAAGGACGAAGACCAGCATGAGCACCGAGGCCATCGTGAGTGACGCAACACCGAGCGCCCCGAGCAGACGGAGCGTGGTCGAGCGGCGACCGGACGGCGGGGGAGGGATCGTTGCCTCGATTCGGGCCACGACGAGGGGCGACACGACGCCGAGAAGCAGATAGGCCGAGACCAGGGCGATGGCGGCGCCGACACCGAACTGGATGATCGACTCGATGCCGGAGACGACATTCGACATGAAGGCGGCGACGCCCGAGGTGAGGGCGAGCAGTAGTGCCCCGGAGACCGCGGTCAAGCCGGAGCCATAGGCCGGACGAGCCGATACGCCGTCGGCCCGCTCTTCTCGGTAGCGCCCGATCGAGTGGAAGGCGAAGTCGACGCCGAAGGAGATCATGGCGACGGGCACGATGAGGGAGAGGACGAGGTCGTCCTTGAGGCCGAGCAGGTTCGAAATGCCCTTCAGCCAGATGATGAGCGAGATGAGGGCAACGCTCACGGTGGCGAGCACCCAGTAGCTGCGGAAGATGATGCCGACGATGAGCAGCACGGCGAGGATCGTGAAGCCGATGAAGGGGCCGGCGACGGCGCCCTGCTCCTGCGAGGTCAGGTTGACGTCGATCGCGACGCTGTCGACTTGGAAGTCCTCGTTCGTGCGGAGCAGGGTCCGCACGCTGCGGTCGTACTCCTCGGCCTCGGTTCCGCCGCCGAGATTCACGGACACGTTCCCGAACCCGAGCACGTCGTTGTCGGAGAACACGAGCACGTTCACGGCGGGGATGACCCAGTTGCCGTCTGCATCGATGGTCGACTGGGCCGACATGCCGAGAAGCTGATTCGACTCGCCGAGACGATCGATGAGCGCTGCCCCGGCCAGCTTCACCTCTTCGTCGGTCGCTGTCGCCAGCGACCCTCCGTTGGCGGCCAGTTCTGCGTCGACGAGCTCGGCCATGCTGACCGCACCGGCGACTTCCACGCCCACCTCGGCGTCGAAGTACTCGAAGAGCGTCGGCCCGATGTCGGGATCGGCCCGCAATGCGTCGTTGGTCGCCAACAGCGAGCGGAGTGGGGCAGCGGCGAGCACGTCGCCCGTGCGAGATTCGGCGATGAACAAGCCGGCACGAACCGACGAGACGAACGATTCGTCGACTCGGTCTCGGGCGGTGAAGACGTCACCGCCGGGTTCTGTCGACGCTGACTCGGTCGGTGCGAGGGCCAGGAACGGGACGACCAGCAGGGCCGTGAGGGCGGCGAAGCCGGCGAGGACCTTGCCGGCGTTTCGTTCGATTCTGGAGAACATGTCGGTGAACACGGGGCGACTCCTCGGGGATCGGATCGTTCGCTTCCCGGGGTGGCGGCGAACTAGTCAACGGTAAGTTTCCATTGACAAGTTGGCATCGTAAAGATTGACCTAGACAGTGTCAAGACCTAATCTGTCACCATGGCCAAGTACCACCACGGCGATCTGCCGGCCGCGTTGCGGTCCGCCACCGCCGAGCTCATCGCCGAGAACGGCCCGTCGGGCTTCTCGTTGCGGGAGGTGGCTCGCCGGGCCGGCGTGTCGCACGCTGCGCCAGCCCACCACTTCGGCGACACCGAGGGCCTGCTCACGTCGCTGGCGGCTGAGGGCTATCAGACCCTCGCCGATGCGATGGAGGAAGCGGCCGAAGGCGTCGACGACGCGATGGAGCGCATGCGTCGGATCGGGGCCAGTTACGTCCGGGTTGCTCGGGAGAATCCCGGGCACTTCGCCGTCATGATCCAGAACGATCTCGTGTGTGGCGACGACCCGACGCTGCTCGAACACAGCATCCGGGCCTATACGGCGCTGCAGGGCACGATGGAGATGGTCCGCGATCAGCTCAACCCCGATCTCGACATCGACACCGCATCGACGTTCTGCTGGGCCTCGATCCAGGGTCTCGTCTCGCTGGCACCGAAGCTCTCTGACGTCGCCGAGGACACGGGAACGAAACGAACACCGCTCGACGAGCTCGTCGACGAGTTCGCCCGCTACATGGTCGAGGGCATGGCGGCTCGCTAACTACGGGTCGAGTCCGAGGGACTCCTTCATGTGGGGGCCCCACTTTGGTTGGGTGCCGTCGAGATCGGTGAACGCGAGGTCGGTTCCCTCGTAGCGCTCCACCAACTCCCAGGTCGCCGTGGCAGTCGCCGAGAGGTCCATGCGGTTCGGGTCTGCGGCCACCGCGGCGATGGCTCGTCCGAGATAGTGCGGCGTCTCCGACCAGGCGAAGTGCTCGTCTTGGTCGATCGCATCGCGCCACGAATCGGCGCTGACCCCGAAGTGGTCGAGCATCGCTTCAGACCGGAGGAAGCCGGGGCTGATCGCCACCGCAGCGACGCGGTGCTCTCGTAGCTCTTCACCCTTGGCGACGGCAAGGCGGATGACGGTCGACTTCGCGAGGTCGTAGAACATCGTCCCCCGATAGCGGGCCGAGACGCCGTCGGTGACCTCGACGAGCACGCCGTGGTCGCTGTCCAGTAGCAGTGGTGCCATGTGCCAGCTCGTGATGATGTGCGTGTC
>CALLIQ010000343.1 GCA_938008925.1 uncultured Acidimicrobiales bacterium | reverse complement strand
GCCGAGGACGAGGCCGCTCCGGCCGAGGAAGCACCCGCCGAGGAATCGTGACCGTCATCGGCGTCGACGTCGGGGGCACCAAGATCCTCGCCCGCTTCGTCGACCCGGTCACCGGCGCCGCTTCCGGTCGCGTCAAGAAACCAACACCGAAGGACGGCCCGGCCAGCGTGCTCGCCGCGGTGGCCGACGTCGTCGACGAACTCGACCCTGATCGGACCGCCGACCTCGTCGGCATTGGCGTGCCCGGCCTCGTCGATGGCGCGGGCGTGGTCGCCCGATGCCCGAACATTTCCGGCTGGGACACTCCGGTCGACGTTCCCGGCGAACTCGGTCCCCGACTCGGCCGCACCGTCGTCGTCGGCAACGACGTCAACTGCGGCGCATTGGCAGAGCATCGGATCGGTGCCGGCCAGGGTGTCGACGATCTCCTCGTCGTGTTCGTCGGGACCGGCGTCGGCGGAGGCCTGATCCTCGACGGCTCGCTGCGTGCCGGTGATCGTGGCATCGCCGGCGAGATCGGACACCTGACGGTCGTCGCCGACGGCCGGCCCTGTGGCTGTGGAGGCGATGGTCATCTCGAGGCCTATGCCGGACGAGCGGGTATCGAACGCGAAGCACGGGCCCGTGCTGCCGCCGGTGAACGCAACGCCCTGGTCGACCTGGCCGGTGACGCCACGATCAAGTCACGACACATCGACAAGGCACTCGAAGCCGGCGATGCGGTTGCCGAAGAGCTGATCGACGATGCCGCCATGGCTCTCGCCATCGGCATCGGCAACCTCGCCACCGTGCTCGACCTCGAGCGGGTCGTGCTCGGCGGCGGGGTGGTCGACAAGCTCGGCCAGCCCTTCGTCGATCAGATCGCGCAGTCGGCTCACGTCGGCGGGTTCGGCATCGAGATGTGCGATCTGCGGCTCGGTCAACGTCTCGACGACGCCGGCGTCGTCGGGGCCGGAATCCTCGCCGCCGATCGACGCTGAGCTCCAGGAGCGGAATTCGGGACCTTCGCCGGGTTCACGAATCCCGGTCGCGTGCTTGACTGAGCGTCACGGGCGCCGACGGAGAAGGAGACCCGGGAGCCCATGTCCGTGACACACGACGACCACGATCAAGAGACGTTCGACGAGCCGTCGAGCGAGAGCGTCGAGATCGTCGCGGCCGACGACCCGTCCCGTTTCGCCAACCGTGAGCTGTCGTGGCTCGCGTTCAACTCTCGCGTTCTGGCTCAGGCGGAGGATCCATCGCTCCCGCTGCTCGAACGGCTCAAGTTCTGTGCCATCTATGCGTCGAACCTCGACGAGTTCTACATGGTGCGTGTCGCCGGTCTGAAGGACCAGGTGGCGGCTGGCGTTCGCCGGACGCCGCCGGACGGGCTGTTGCCGAACGAGCAGCTCACCGAGATCCGCCAGATCGTCGCCCGCCAAGCGCATCGTCTCGAGCGGGCACACATCGACCGGCTCGGCCCGGCGCTCGCCGATGCCGGCGTTCGCCTCGTGGGGTGGGACGACCTCGACGCCGAGGATCGCGCCGCCGCTGGACTGGAGTTCGACAAACGCGTCTTCCCCGTGCTCACGCCACTCGCCGTCGACCCGGGACACCCATTCCCCTACATCTCGAGTCTGTCGCTGAACCTCGGCGTGATCGTCGAGGATCCGACCACCGGCAATCGACACTTCGCCCGGCTCAAGGTGCCGCCGGCACTCGACCGCTTCTTCCGTCTGCCCTCCGGCGCCTGGTTGCCGATCGAGCAGTTGATCGCGGCGCACGCCCAGCAGCTCTTCCCCGGCATGGCGCTCGTGGGCGCCTGGCCGTTCCGGGTCACCCGAAACGCCGACCTCACGCTCAACGACGAAGACGCCGACGATCTCCTCGAAGCCGTCGAGATCGAGCTGCGGCGCCGTCGATTCGGCCGCGCCATCCGCCTAGAGATCGATCACACGATGCCGACCGAGACCCTCGAGTTGCTCGTCCGAGAGCTCGACCTCGATGACGACGACGTGTTCGAGTACCGCGGCATGCTCGACTGCAGCGACTTCTTCCAGATCGCGTCGCTCCCCGAGCCTGACCTGACCCTCGACGGCTTCAAGGGTGTCGTGCCGGTCGCACTGCGAAGCCTCGAGACATCCGATCAACTCTTCGCCCGTCTCCGCAAGAGCGATGTGATCGTCCACCACCCATACGACTCGTTCAATGCCAGCGTGACCGAGTTCGTGCGTCGAGCGGCGAATGACCCGAAGGTCCGGGCGATCAAGCTCACGCTGTATCGCACCAGCGGCGACAGCCCGATCGTCGAATCGCTGATTCGCGCCGCCGAGCTCGGCAAACAGGTCGCCGTGCTGGTCGAGCTCAAGGCTCGCTTCGACGAGCAGGCCAACATCGAGTGGGCCCGCCAGTTGGAAGAGGCGGGCGTGCACGTGGTCTACGGACTCGTCGGCCTCAAGATCCACACCAAGATCACCCTCGTCGTTCGCGAGGAAGGCGACGGGCTTCGGCTGTACTCCCACGTCGGGACCGGCAACTACAACCCCAAGACCGCACGCATCTACGAAGACGTCGGCCTGCTCACCGCCTCGACCGACGTGGGCACCGACGTCACCCAGCTCTTCAACTACCTCACCGGCTATGGCCGAGACGTCGACTACCAGCGTCTGCTCGTCGCCCCGGACTCGCTCCGGTCGTCACTCGGCGAGCTCATCGACGGCGAGATCGCAGCCGGTCCGGGCCGTGGCCGCATCATCTTGAAGATGAACAGCCTGGTCGATGCTGCGGTGATCGATCACCTCTATCGAGCCAGCGCCGCCGGTATTGAGATCGACCTGATCCTGCGCGGCATCTGCTGCCTCCGCCCTGGCATTCCGGGTCTGTCGGAGAACATCCGAGTGCGATCGATCGTCGGCCGATACCTCGAGCACAGTCGCATTTGGTACTTCGCCAATGGGGGGAGCACCAGAGGCGACGCAGCGGGGCAACCGCTCTACGCGATGGGCTCGGCCGACCTGATGCCACGCAACCTCGACCGTCGGGTGGAGGCGCTGGTCACCGTGTACGACGCGGCGGCGCAGGCCCGTCTCCATCAGATCCTCGATGCCTGCCTCGACGACGACGAGCTCGCCTGGGAGCTCG
>CALLIQ010000342.1 GCA_938008925.1 uncultured Acidimicrobiales bacterium | reverse complement strand
GGAAGGCCATCATCGTGCGAGTGGCACCAGCGGCGGGCTCGATCACGTGCGGTACATAGCGCTCACCGGCTGCCTGATCGAAGTACTCGAGCTTGTTGCCCGAATGCTCGGCGTGCTGGCCGAGGTCGTAGTCGCCACGATTGGCGATGCCCTCGAGCTCATCCCAGCCCCATGGGAACAAGAACTCGACGTCGCTCGTGCCCGACGAGTAGTGGCTGAGCTCGTCGTCGTCGTGCGCTCGGAGCCGAAGCTTGTCCGAGGCGATGCCGTGATCGAGGTACCACTGCATACGGGTCTCGCACCAGTACTCGTACCACTGCTGCGACTCAGCCGGCGGCACGAAGTACTCCATCTCCATCTGTTCGAACTCGCGGGTTCGGAAGACGAAGTTTCCGGGGGTGATCTCGTTGCGGAAACTCTTGCCGATCTGAGCGATGCCGAACGGAGGCTTCTTGCGGCTCGTGTACTGGACGTTCGCGAAGTTCACGAACATGCCCTGCGCCGTCTCGGGCCGCAGATACACCTCGTGGCCGGCGCCCTCGACGGGACCGGCGTGGGTCTTGAACATGAGGTTGAACTGGCGTGGCTCGGTGAACTGATCGCGCATGCCACACGTGGGGCACTGATCCGCGTCGTCGAGCTTGTCGAGGCGGTGGCGGGCGCCGCAGTTGCGGCAATCGACGAGCGGGTCGGAGAAGTTCGCCAGGTGGCCGGACGCTTCCCAGATCTGGGGTGGCGACAGAATCGCGGCATCGAGGCCGACGACGTCGTGACGCATCTGCACCATCGAACGCCACCAGGCGTCCTTGACGTTCCGGAGCATGAGAACACCGACCGGCCCGTAGTCATAGGTCGAGCGGAAGCCGCCATAGATCTCCGCAGACGGGTAGACGATGCCCCGACGCTTCGAGAGGTTGACGATCTTGTCGAAGAGCGCAGCGCTGGTACCGGACGCGCCGCCAGCGCCGCTGGTCGGGGCATCGGTTTCGGTGTCGTTTGCGGTCTGCTCGTCTCGTGGCTCAGCCATGGCGGGAGGGTAACCGCCCACAATCGGTGACAGTCCATGAAATAGCAGGCGACAAGGGGCAGACTTGGCCCGTGATCGACGAAGGACTGACCGACGTTCTGCGGCGGCGCATCATCGCGTCCCTGATCGATCTCGGCGTGGTCGGCGGACTGACGCTGCTCTTCGCCCGGTCGCAGAGTGAACGGTTCGCCATTCTCGACCGAGACGGCGAGGGCCGTGCGGTCTTCAGCCAAGCCGACGCCGACCGTGTCGAAGCCATCGCCCGGGAGTTCAACCGGACGCAGGAGATCGGCGACACGCTCTATGCCTTCAAGGCCATCGACGTCCTGTTCGTGTTGGTCGTCGGCGCGCTGTTGACCCTGCTGGCCAAGGTGTTGATCCCGGCCAACACCGGATGGAGCCTCGGTCAGAAGATCATGGGCCTGCGGGTCATCAACGACGAGCTCGGACACCCGACCACCTCGCAGCACCTCCGCCGCACGATGGGCGGCATCGTCGACTTCTTCCCCTACGTGATTCCCGGCCTCGTCGGTTGGGTCATGGCCCGATCGAAGCCGTTCAAGCGGCGCTTCGGCGACACGCTCGCCGACACTGCGGTCATCTCGACTCGAACCGAAGTCGACGCACCGTCAGCCCCCACCACTGCAACCGCCACCACCGCAGCCTCCGCCGCTGACGACGTAGACGTCGACTCCACCGCTGACGCCGCCGCCGTCGACCTTCCCCCTCCTCCAGAACCGGCATCGTCACCGTCGCCTCCGCCGCCAAACGGCGACCCGATCCGCCACGACGAAGCGGTTCCGACAGCCGACCTCGACACGGCTGCTGCTGCAGCGGTCGCCTCACCGGCAGGGCCTGTGTCACTGGTTCCGGAGGCCGTGCAGCCGCCAGCCGATCTCGATTCGGCCGTGGCAGCAGCGACAGTCGACGACTCGCCGGCCTCACGGCTGCAGCAAGCCAGCCAGCGAAACGACGGGCTCACCTCGGCCCAGCCATTCGAACCCGAGATCGCGTCGCCCGCTGCCGACGACGTTCCCGAGATCGATCTGACCGAGCCAGCATCACCCCTCGGCGCAGCGCTCGCTCGAGCCGTCGATCCAACGCCAACGCCGGCCGACCCAGCACCCGCTGAATCTCTGCCCACCGACGCCGCTGCCGCTGACACCCCGGTCGCCGACGAACCGCTGATCCAACCCCGCACGTCAGCCTTCCCGACCGTCGCCGCCCGTGCCGACCGTCCGATGCCGTCACACCGGACCGACGAGGAACGCCAGCAGCTGTTCAAGGCGACGAACGCGCCCATCGATCTGACCCCGAGCGCGGACGAGGCACCCGAGAAGAAGCTCCCGCCCCCGCCACGTCACCGTGCGGTCCGCAGCGACTGGGAGCGGCCCATCGCGGAGGCTGCACCGGTGTGGGGCCCCGACAACCTCGCTGCGATCGAAGACCCCGCTCCGTCCGACACCGCCGCGCGATCACTCCCGAACGAAGCCCTCTCGAACGAAGCACTCTCGAACGAGGCCCTCCAGACCGAACCCAGCCCCGTTGAATCCGAGCCGGCCCACGTCGAAACGGTTCCGGCCGAGCCGGAACAGAAGGAACCGCAGTGGAGCGACGAGTGGGACTCGTGGCTCTACTGGGACGCAGCGCACAACGCATGGCTGCGTCATGACACCGAATCTGGTCGCTGGGTCCCGATCACCTGAGACGAGACAGCATCACACGCTGACCACGCGCTCTCAGCCTTCGTGGATCAGGTGTTGATCGACGACGCTCGACGACCGTAGGCGTCGCTCGATGTGCTGCTCGATCAACCGACTCGACAACGCTTCGAGTTCGGCGGCCAGCTCCGAGCCGGTTGTGTCGAGCACATGGCGCACCCGCCCGTCGAACACGTGCATGAGCGCCTCACGAGCCGCATCGCTGATCGGGTCGCCCGACCGGCAGGTCTGGCACAGGACGCCACCATGCGACATGTCGATCGCCACCAAGCGATCGGTCGACCCGCACGACACGCAGGTGTCGAGCAGGGGCTGCACGCCCTCGAGAACCAGCACCTTGACCACGAATGCCGGAACGACGAGCGGGTTGCCGTCGCGATCGAGTTCGGCGAGCGCTCCGCTGAGCAGCTGGTACAGCGCCGGGTTGGACTGCCCCTCCTCGGAGATCTGGTCGACGATCTCGAGCATCACGGCGGCGCGGCCATAGCGGCCCAGGTCGGTCCGCAGCGCGGGAAGCACCGCAGCGGACTCCGCCTGGGTGACGATGTCGAGGTTGCGACCCTCGTAGAACTGGCCGTGCACGATCGAACCCGGCTCGAGCCGGGAACCGAACTTGCTCTTCGTCCGACGAACGCCCTTGGCGACGGCTCGAACCTTGCCCCGCGTGCGCGTGAACAGGATCACGATCCGGTCGGCTTCGCCGAGCTTGTAGTTCCGAAGAATGACGCCGTCGTCGCGGTACAGCGCCATCGTCAGCTGCTGTTCAAACCGCCGAAGCGCCGCTCTCGCCGTTGGAACTCAGCGACGGCGTCGGCCATGTGCTGTCGACGGAAGTCAGGCCAGTAGGTCTCGATGAAAACCAGCTCTGCGTAGGCCGCCTGCCACATCATGAAGTTGGAAGTGCGCGACTCACCAGACGTGCGGACGAACAGATCGACCTCCGGGGCCTCCGGGTCGTAGAGGTTGGCCTCGATGGTCCGCTCGGTGACTTGCTTGCCCTGCTCCTGGATCGACCGCACGGCGTCGATCAACTCGGCACGGCCTCCATAGTTGAAGGCGATGGTCAGCGTCAGCCTCGTGTTGTCTTTCGTCAGCTCGATCGACTCGTCCATCCGGCGAATGAGCCGCTTCGGCACGCGCCAGTCGCGGCGGCCGATGAACCGGATCCGAACGCCGAGCTCGTTCAGCTCGTCGCGTCGCCGAATCAGCAGGGACTCGTTGAACCCCATCAGGAACTTGACCTCGTCGGTCGGTCGACGCCAGTTCTCGGTCGAGAAGGCATAGACGGTCAACCACGACACGCCGAGATCCAGCGCGCCGTGCACCGCGTCGAGCAACGCTTCCTC
>CALLIQ010000341.1 GCA_938008925.1 uncultured Acidimicrobiales bacterium | reverse complement strand
GAGGACGCCTACGCGTTCGTCAGCGGGCCGCACATGGTGCAGTCGTTCACGGGTGTTCCCGTGACCGCTGGCGCCCTCGGCGGATCGGGCGCTCACGGTCGCTCCAGCGGCGTCGCATCAGCCATCGTCACCGACGTCGATGCGGCCATCGACATGGCCGCCGCTGTACTCAGCCACCTTCCGAGCAGCGTCGACGAGCTCCCGCCGGCCATCGAGACCGACGACCCGCTCGACCGAACCACCGACATCGCTGCGACCACGATCCCGCCCCACCCGACCGGCAGCTACGACGTTCGGGCAATCGTCCGCGATCTCGCCGACGACGGTGAGTTCCTCGAGCTCCGCGTCTCGTGGGCACCGAATCTGGTCACCGGCTTCTGCTCCATCGGCGGCCAATCGATTGGCGTGGTCGCCAATCAGACCCAAGCGCTCGCCGGGAGCCTCGACATTCCGGCGTCGCAAAAGGGCGCGCGCTTCGTCGCGATGTGCGACGCGTTCAACGTGCCGCTCCTCACGCTCGTCGACACGTCCGGCTTCCTGCCGGGCAAGGACCTCGAGTGGCGGGGCATGATCCGCCACGGGGCCCAGATGGCCTTCGCCTACGCCCGGGCCACCGTGCCCCGCGTCGCCCTGATCCTCCGCAAGTCCTACGGCGGCGCGTACATCGTCATGGACAGCCGCTACATGGGGAACGACCTGATGCTCGCCTGGCCCTCGGCCGAAGTGGCGGTCATGGGGGCGAAGGGTGCGGTGGAAATTCTCCATCGCAAGGCCAGCCCCGAGGAGCGCGTCGAGCTCGAGGCCGACTACGAGGCGAAGTACCTCACGCCGTACCCGACGGCCGAACGCGGGTCGATCTCCGCTGTGATCGACCCGGCTGCGACCCGAATCGAGCTCGGGGCGGCGTTCGATCTCCTCGCGTCGAAGCGAGAGCGGCTCCGTCCCCGCCGCCACGACAACTCGCCCCTGTAGGGACCACCGTCGGCACCGACGCGGCGCCAACCGGTCGGCGAGCACGGTTAGTTCACCTGTCGAGCAATCGCGGGCTACATTCCAGGGCGGCGAGATGGTCCTTCTTCACGGACCCGGGCACACAACGGCGTGGGCCGCCAATCGATCGCCCCACAAGACGCCCGTTGCGTCGTGTGTTCCCGCCCCTTCTTCGAGGAGTCCTATCAACGTGGCTGACCCCACCGAAACCGTCACCATCACCGACAACCGCACCGGTGAGAGCGTCGAGGTCCCGATCGTCGACGGTGGCGTCGACGCAAAGGCGTGGGCGAAGCTCATGCCAGGCGTGTGGTTCACCGATCCCGGCTTCGGCGTCACGGCATCCACCACCAGTGCCATCACCGACCTCGACGGCGCCAACGGCATCCTCCGTTACCGCGGCTACCCCATCGAGCAGCTCGCAGAGAGCTCGACCTTCCTCGAGGTCTGCTACCTCTTGCTCTTCGGCGAGTTGCCCGATCAGCAGCAGATGGACGCGTGGGTCCACGACATCACGTACCACACGTTCATTCACGAGAACATGCGCAAGCGCTTCATGGAGGGCTTCCACTACGACGCCCACCCCATGGGCATGCTCATGTCGGCGATCGCCGCCCTCAGCACGTTCTACCCCGAGGCGAAGGACATCTTCGACGAGGAGAACCGCTACAAGCAGATCAACCGGCTCATCTCGAAGGGCCCGACGCTTGCCGCCATGGCCTACCGAGCCAGCCTCGGCATGCCGTTCGTCTACCCGGACAACGACCTGAGCTACTCGGAGAACTTCCTCTCCATGATGTGGCGGGTCGCCGAGCCGCAGTACAAGCCCGATCCGGTCTTGTCGAAGGCGCTCGACGTCCTCCTCATCCTCCACGCCGACCACGAGCAGAACTGTTCGACCACCACGATGCGCGTCGTTGGTTCGAGCCACGCCGATCCGTACTCGGCAGCAGCCGCGGCGACCGGCGCCCTCTATGGCCCCCGCCACGGCGGTGCCAACGAGGCCGTGATCCACATGCTCGAGGACATCGGCTCCTACGACAACATTCCGGCGTTCGTCGAGTCGGTCAAGGCCGGCGAAGGTCGCCTCATGGGCTTTGGTCACCGCGTCTACAAGGCGTACGACCCGCGTGCCCGCATCGTGAAGGAGCAGGCCGACAAGGTCTTCGAAGTCACCGGCAAGAGCCCGTTGCTCGATATCGCGCTCAAGCTCGAAGAGATCGCCCTCGAAGACGACTACTTCAAGAGCCGCAATCTCTACCCGAACGTCGACTTCTACACCGGCCTCATCTACCAGTCGATGGGCTTCCCGCTCGACATGTTCACGGTGTTGTTCACGATCGGCCGTATGCCCGGTTGGCTCGCCCACTGGCAGGAACTGCTCGAGCAGGATCAGCGGATCAGCCGCCCACGTCAGCTCTACACAGGCGTCGGCGAACGGGCATACGTCCCGATCAACGATCGCTGACGTTTCCTCGTCTCCCTCTGGCACCTGGACCGGCCGCTTCAGTGGCTCGGCACAGGTGCCAGCGCGCGTTTTGGGGTCGCCGGCATAGGTCTGCTCCGGCGCGGCGAACTACCTTTCGAGGATGGATTTCTCGATTCCCGCCGACCTCCAAGCACTCTCGGACGAGGCCAAGGCCGTCGGCGCTGAAGCCGCTGCTGGACGCGACATACAGGAAGACTCCTGGCTGATCGGAAGCGATCGAGCGTTCTCGAAGCAGATGGCTTCGCTCGGCTGGATCGGGATGACCTGGCCGACCGAGCACGGCGGTGGCGGCCACTCGGCCATCGAGCGGTTCATGGTGGTCGAAGGGCTCATCGCAACCGGCGCCCCGATCGCCGCGTCGTGGATGGCCGACCGACAGATCGGACCGACGCTGCTCGAGTACGGAACCGACGCACAGCGAGATCGGTGGCTCCCCGGCATTCTCGACGGCTCAGCGATGTGGTCGATCGGCATGTCTGAGCCAGACGCCGGGAGCGATGTCGCCTCGATCCGCACCCGCGCCGTTCGTGACGGCGACGACTGGATGGTCAACGGTCAAAAGATCTGGACGAGTGGCGCGGCCGAAGCCGACTGGGTCTACCTCGTCGCCCGAACCGACCCCGACGCTCCGCCGCACAAGGGCTTGTCGGAGTTCGTCGTCGACATGAAATCGCCGGGCATCGAGGTGCGAACGATCACCGACATGACCGGCAACGAGCACTTCACCGAGATCCACTTCGAGGACGTGCGAGTGCCCCACGCTCACCTCGTCGGAGGACTCAACCAGAGCTTCAGCCAGATCATGCGCCAGATGGAGCACGAGCGGGGCGGGATCGATCGGCTCGTCTCGAACCGGGCGATCTACGAGGACGCGAAGCGAGCGTTCAGCGCATCGGGCGCCGGTGATCCACTGCTACGCCAGGGCTTCGCCAAGGCGGAGACGATCTACACGATCGCTCGCCACATGGTGATCCGCGAGGTGATCGGTCAGGCACCCCGGGGTTGGTCGGCCGTGACCAAGACGCTGGCGACGGAGTTCGAGATCGAGGTCGCCGACCTCGCCGCGACCGTGGCGGGAGCCGACGCCCTGTTGTGGAACCGGATCAGCCGCAACGTCTGCTACGCCCCGGCCTACACGATCATGGGTGGCACGACCCTCATTCTCCGCAACATCATGGGCGAACGAATGCTCGGCCTGCCCCGCGAACCACGCCCGACCTGAGCCGTTCCATGTGATGGCGGCTCACCATCGCCGGGCGTTCAGCCGAGGTGGCGGACCTCGGCCAGAGGGCCCCGGTGACTCGCCCGAAGGGTGACCTCGATGTCGACGAGCGACACGTCCTCGGCCGACACGAGGATCGGATTGGCCGTCAACCGGACGACCTCGGGCACGCCGTCGGCCACGACGGCCAGCCGCTCGATCACGTCGACCAAGGCATCGCGACCAGCCTGACCGGGTACGACCCGGTGAAGCCACGTGGTGTCGATCAAGTGATCGACCGCCGACCGCGACGCAGGAAGCGAGAGGGTGAGGTGGGTGTCGACGAGCTCTGCGAACACGCCACCGATGCCGAAGAGGATGCGCGCCCCGTACTCGTCCTGCACCAGCTCGGCCCGAACGTGCCATCCGGTGTGAGCCTGGCGCTGCACGATCAGTGGGAGCAGCGCGTCGCCGTGCAAATCGACCATGCGGGTGACCGCAGCCTGCACCGCGTGACGATCGTGGAGATCGAGTGCGGCGCCACCCTCTTCGCCCGCCGAGCGATCGGTGACGTTCGAACCCTTCACGACCACCGGATAGCCGAGCGAGTCGGCTGCGTCGGCAACGGCGGCGGCCCATCCGCTTCCGTCACCCTCGTGGGTCGCTGACCCGCTTGGATCGTCAGCGTCATCGACGACGGCGAAGCGGGTGATGGCGAGGTCGAAGAGGTTCGCCAAGCCAGCGAGCTCGGGGGTGCGGAGGTCGATCGTGCGCTCCTCTTCGCCGCCCAGGGCGAGCGAAGCCGCAGCCCGAGCTCGTTCCGACCAGTCGCCGTCGGCTTCGAACCAATCGGTCTGGGAGACGCTGCGCCACGCCACGAGTCCGGCGACTCGGCCGAGCGCCTTGGCGGCTTCTTCGGGGAACGCGAACATCGGCAACCCGCCACGCGGGTTGCCGTCGACCAGACGAGTCGCCACCATCGGCTTTTCGACCGCACGGTCCACCCGTTCCAGAAGCGTCGACAGCTGATCGAGCGACAACAGCGGCGTCGGGACGATGGCGACGAGGATCATGTCGACCTCCGCACTCACCGCCGCTCCGACCAGGGCCTCCTCGTAGATGGCGAAGTCGGCAGAGCGAGCCAGGTCGAGAGTGTCGGCATCGCCGATGAGCAACGCGTCGGATTCGTCGCCGGCCCGAGACTCGACGACAGCGTCGGGGACGACGACCTCGAGCCCCTCGCGTCGGCAGGCTTGCGCGGCGAGGCGGCCGACCGACGCAGCGTTCGACACGATGGCGACTCGGTTCCCTTCCGGCAGCGGTTGATCGATGAACAGCGCACATTGCGCAACCAGCTCGTCGACGTGGTCGACGAGGACGACACCGCTCTGCTCCAACAGCTCGGTCAATGTCTCGTTCGCCGGGCTGACCGCCACGATGGGCTTGGTGGCCGACGCTCGGCGAGCGATGCGGGCGAACTTCGACATGTTTCCGTAGTTGTCGAGGTAGAGCGCCATGGCCTCGGTCCGCTCGTCCTCGCTCCAGTACTGGATCAAGTCGTTCACCGAGACGTCGGCCCGATTCCCAACTGCGACCATGCTCGACACACCGGCGCCACCGTCGGTCATGGCCTGCAACAACCCAGCGCCGAGCGGCCCGGACTGCGACAAGACGCCCACTGCGCCCGGTTCGGTCTCGACCGAGACGAACATGGCATGGAGCGATACGGCGGGATCGGTGTTGAGCAGGCCGAACGAGTTCGGGCCG
>CALLIQ010000340.1 GCA_938008925.1 uncultured Acidimicrobiales bacterium | reverse complement strand
GGCGTGCAGTTCGCGATCGACGACTTCGGCGCCGGCTACGCAGGCCTGACCCTCCTCGCCGACTTCCAGCCCGACGCGATCAAGCTCGACCGAAAGCTGATCAGTGAGATCCACACGAGCGGGCCTCGCCAAGCCATCGTTCGAGGCGTGCAGCGAACCTGCGAGGACCTCGGTATCGATCTCATCGCCGAAGGCGTCGAAACTGAGCGAGAGTTCCACTGGCTGGCGCACGAGGGCATCCACCTCTTCCAGGGCTACCTCTTCGCCAGGCCCTCCTTCCAACAGCTGCCCGGCTTCACGTGCCCGCAGCACCCCGATGCCTTGGTCGCCGGCTGAACATTCGGGACTGGCCCGCCCCGGCGTCGGCCGCCTAGGTTCCGAGCATGGACGTCGCTGAAGTACGAGCTGATCTTCTCGCCGAGCAAGCTGCACTCGACTCGATCGTGTCGGCGTTGGACGCCGACGGCTGGTCGACCGACACGCCGAGCGAACGATGGGACGTCGCCGACCAGATCGGCCACCTCTCCTACTTCGACGACACCGCCGCGCTGGCGATCACCGATCCCGACGCCTTCAAGGATCACATCAAGGAGGTCATGGCGCCCGACCCGAGCGGTGACCCCGACGCAACCCTGGCCGACTTCCGACGACTCGACCACGAGGGTCAGCTCAGCCTGTGGCGAGCGAATCGTCAGGTGCTGGCCGACGCATCCGACACGCTCGCGAACGACGATCGGGTGATCTGGTACGGACCGTCGATGGGCTCGAAGTCGTTCCTCACCGCACGGCTCATGGAGTGCTGGGCCCATGGCCAAGATGTCGTCGACGGTCTCGGGATCACGCGGGAGTCGTCCGATCGCCTGCGCCACATCGCCCAACTGGGCTTCATCACCAGAGGGTGGTCCTACATCAACCGAGGGCTCGACGTCCCCGACACACCCGTCCGCGTCGAGCTCGCTGCACCTTCTGGCGACACCTGGCACTACGGGCCTGACGACGCGACCGAATCGGTCGTCGGAACCGCCGAGGACTTCTGCCTGATCGCCACCCAGCGTCGTCACGTGGACGACACCGACATGGTGGTGACCGGCGATCTCGCTCGAGAGTGGATGGTGCAGGCCCAGGCATTCGCCGGCCCGCCGACCGACGGACCTGGCGCCAGCTAGAAGAACGGCGACACGTAGATCTCGGGCTCTGGCTCGGCGACCGTCTTCGGGCCGAGCCGCAGGGCGCGCATGGCGAACGCACCGATGATCGGCCCCGGGGCCAGCAACAGGAACGCCCACCCCCACCCGTGGGCATCCCGGATGACCGGCACGAGGAAGATCGTGAACACGGTGAGGACGAAGCCGGCGGCCAGCTGCATCGTCAGCGCGGTGCCGACGTAGCGGGCGTCGCTGGTCTCGGTCACGATCGTGGAGAACTGCGCGGAGTCGGCGACCACCCAGAAACCCCACACGAGACCGATGCCGAAGACGATGGGCCACGGCGCGTCGAGCAGGAAGCCCATCACGACCGCGACCGACGCAGACCATCGCATCGCCAGGGCCGCCGCGTCGCCTCGCCCGTATTCGTCGGAGAGCTTTCCGGCATAGACCGACCCGGCCGCGCCCGAAGCGATCACGGCGAACGCAGCGAGACTGGCAACGCGGGGCGACTCGAACACGTCGCGGTAGAACGCTGCGATCCAGGCCCACATCGCATAGAGCTCCCACATGTGGCCGAAGTAGCCGAGACTCGCCAACCGAAACTCACGGTTGCGAATGATCGCTCCGATCTGCGAGGCATCGAAGGGCGCGGCCTTGCTCGTGTAGGGGCCGTCGGTGGCGAACCGGTCGGCGATCAGGCCCCCGGCGACGGTGAGCCCGGAAGCGATCAGGAGCGTGGTCCGCCATCCGAGTCCGCCGATGCTGTTCACGAGATGGGGCAGGGCCGAGCCGATCGTGAGGGCGCCGATCATCACGCCGAGGGCGAAGCCACGGCCGGTTCGGTACCAGCTCGACATCGCCTTGAGCGCAGGCGGATAGACGAAGGCCAGAAACGCTCCGGTCACGAACCGAGCAACGACGGCAGGCCCGAACGAGTCGGCGAGCACAACGCCGGCGTTGGCGAGCGCTGCGCCGGCCGAGCCGATCCACACCAGACGTCTCGGAGGAATCCGGTCGGCCATGTTCGTCAACGAAGAGAACGCGGCACCGACGACGAAGCCGAGCTGAACGACGATGGTGAGCCAGCTCGCCTGGGCGTTCGAGAGCGACCACTGCTCGCGCAGTTGACCGAGCACCGCAGCGGTCGAGAACCACGTCGACATCGCCAGCACCAGGGCGACCGCGAGAATCCGCAGCTCGCGCTGCTGAGCAGCGCGATGGTCGGCGGGCGAGTTGGCCATGCCGCATTCAACACACAAGTCCGCACATTCAATCCAACGCACTTGCGAGGTTTCACCGCCGCAGGAACGACCCGATGTGCCAGGAGGCACCGATGAATCCCTTGAGCACCATCGGCCGTGGGCGTACCGTGGCCGTATTGAGCGTTTGCTCAAACGAGAGGAGATCGGCATGTGGATATCGCTCGAACGGCCCGCCTTCATCTACGACGACAACTGCCCGATGTGCCGTGGCTACACGTCGGTCTTCGAACGTCTCGGTTGGGCCGAGCGAACCGCGTTCTCCACCATCGACGCAACGACGATCGCCGCCCTCGACATGGACCGGGCACGGCATGAGATTCCGCTCCACGACGCCGGGTCGGGAACCGTGGTCTACGGACTCGACGCGATCCTGCCCGTCGTCGGCGAGCGCCTGCGGTTCCTCGCCCCCGTGCTCCGAGCCCGCTCCACTCGACGAGTACTCGACCGGGTCTATTGGCTGATCACCTACAACCGACGCCACATCGTGTCGAACCCGCCTCCGCCCGCCGGCACCATCGACTGCGCTCCCGATCTCAACCGGGCCAGCGTCGGCACCTACGTCGCGCTCTGTGCGGCGACCACGGCGATCTCGACGCACCGAGCAACGCTCGGGCCCGTCGCTGGCGTTGCGGTGGCGGCGACAGCGCTCGCCGCTCGTCGCCACCCCGATCGCTCGATGGCGCCGTTCACCGCCGCCGGCCACGCCGCCACGATCACCACCGCCGCCGCCACGGCCGGTGCCGTGGCCCGCATGGTCGGCGCCGGCCCGGGCGCCGCGGCGGTTGCCAGCCTGATCGTCGGCGCTCGCAAGATCGCACTCCGGCGGTGGATGCTCCGCCCGGTTTGATCGAGGTCGCCAAAACCCCTGCCGGGTGACGTCACCGTGTGATTGCATGGGTCCGATGACCGCCGAGGAACGACCCGAGTTCACATTTCGACTCCTCGTCGACGACGATCTCGAATTGATGCACACCTGGCTCAACGAGCCAGGTGTCGTGCGTTGGTGGGAAGGCGACGACGTCACGCCGAACGGTGTCTGGTCGACCTACTCGCCCAACCGGCCAGAAGCGCTGGCCGGAACCGACTCGACCGAAAACTGGCTGGGCCTCATCGACGGCGAGCCGACCGGATGGATCTGCTGCTGGCCGGTGCTCGAAGGACTCGAGGAATCCAAGCCCTGGTTTCCGCTCGGCGTCGAAGAGACGGCCGCCGGCATCGACTACCTCGTCGGCGCTCCCGTCGAGCGCGGCAAGGGCATCGGCTCGGCGATGATTCGCTCCTTTGCTCTCGACATCGTCTTCGGCCAACACCAGTGGTTCACCCAAGCGGCCGCCGGGCCGTACACCGAGAACGTCGCCTCGTGCCGTGCCCTCGAGAAGGCCGGTTTCACCTTCCGGGGCTCGGTCACCCACCCCGGCGAGGCCCACAACCCGTGCAGCCTCATGGTCATGGACCGACCCGAGTCCGAAGAGCCAGCCGAGGAGCCGGACGACGAACCAGCCGACGAGCCAGCCGAAGACGGAGCGTGACCGACGTGGTCACCCAGCCGCTCGAACCGGACGCCTGCTTCGGCGATGCCCGATGGGCCGCGATGTACGACCAGCTCGACGCAAACCGCGCCGACCTCGAGCACTACGTGGCGATCGTCGACGAGCTCGACGCCTCGTCGGTACTCGACATCGGCTGCGGGACCGGCGTGCTCGCCCTCATGCTCGCCGACGAGGGCGTCGATGTCGTCGGCGTCGACCCGGCGTCGGCCTCGCTCACCGTGGCTCGGTCGAAGCCCGGGTCCGACCGAGTGCGATGGATCGACGGCGACGCCACGACGCTCGACGATGCCACCCCTCCGCCGAGCGTCGAGCTCGCGCTCATGACTGGCAACGTCGCCCAGGTCTTCCTCACCGACGAGGCATGGATGGCGACGCTCCTCGGCGCCCGTCGAGCACTTCGCCCTGGAGGACACGTGGTGTTCGAGACTCGCATTCCGTCGCGGCGGGCGTGGGAGAAGTGGACTCGTGAAGCATCGGCCCATCACACCGACGTCGAGGGTGTCGGCCGGGTCGAGTCATGGGTCGACGTCACCCACGTCGATCTGCCGTTCGTCACCTTCGATGGCGTCGTGCGGCTCCCCGACGGGCAGTCGATCAACTCGACCTCCACCCTGCGGTTCCGCGAACGGGCCGAGGTGGAGGCATCGCTCGTCGACGCCGGCTTCACCCCGATCGAGGTCCGAGAAGCTCCGGATCGGCCTGGCAAGGAGTTCGTGTTCATC
>CALLIQ010000339.1 GCA_938008925.1 uncultured Acidimicrobiales bacterium | reverse complement strand
GTCGGCGACAAGACGGGACGGATCATCCCCGTTTACCCGCAGTCGGAGAAGAGCGGTATCCAATCCTGGGACATCGCCGAGTTCGTCGCCGAGACGCTCCGCCGCTCCGTGCCGCCGACCGGCAGAGGATTCGCCGACCCGTTGCCGATGTCGATTCTCGATCGCTTCGATTTCGTGAACCGCGATGCCGCACTCCAGGGCATCCATGCGCCCGAGTCGATGGCGGAGATGATGGTGGCCCGCCGCCGCCTCGTGTTCGAAGAGCTGTTCCGGATGCAGGTGACGCTCGTGCTCCGCAAGCGTCTGATGGAGGCCACCGAAGTGGGCCTCGAACACGTCATCGACGGACCCCTGGTGCAGCGGTTCCGCGACGCGCTGCCCTTCGCTCTCACGGGGGCCCAGGAGCGGTCGATCGCCGAGATCGGCGCCGATCTCACCCGACCGATCCCGATGCATCGTCTGCTCCAGGGTGATGTCGGCGCCGGAAAGACCCTCGTCGCCGTCGCGTCGATGCTCGCCGCCGTCGACGGCGGACATCAAGCAGCCTTGATGGCTCCCACCGAGGTGCTCGCCGAACAGCACGCGGCCGGCATCCGACGCCTCCTCGCCGATCTCACCGTTCCCGACGACACCACCTTGCTCGGCGATCGACCGCTCAAGATCGAGTTGCTGACGAACCGCACGACGGCACCGGAACGCAAGCGCATCCTCAGCGAGATGTTGCTCGGAACCACGGACCTGGTCATCGGGACCCACTCGCTGATCCAGGAAACCGTGCGATTCGACTCGCTCGGCGTGGTCGTCATCGACGAACAGCACCGTTTCGGAGTCGAGCAGCGCGCCGCGTTGCGAGACAAGGCCGCGGGCGACGAGCTTCCCGACGTACTCGTGATGACGGCGACACCGATTCCGCGAACCGCAGCGATGACCGTCTACGGCGATCTCGACGTGTCCGTTCTCGATGAGCTCCCACCGGGCCGAACGCCGATCGTCACCCGATGGGTTCCCGCTTCGGGCACCCTCGACGACTTCGGCGACGACGACGGTGCGCCCCTCGAACTCGAAGCGATGTGGAGCGAGATCCGCGAGCAGGTCGCTGAGGGTCGACAGGTCTACGTGGTGTGCCCCCTCATCGATGAGTCAGAGAAGCTCGAGGTCGCGTCGGCCGAGACCACCTACGAGCGGCTTCAACACGTCGAACTCGAGGGACTCGGCGTCGGTCTGCTGCACGGCCGGATGGCCCCGCAGGACAAGGACGCCACGATGGATCGGTTCCGCGACGGTCAGCTCGACGTGTTGGTCGCCACGACCGTCATCGAAGTCGGTGTCGACGTTCCGAACGCGACCGTGATGGTCATCCTCGACGCCGACCGGTTCGGCATCGCCCAGCTGCATCAGCTGCGCGGTCGCGTCGGACGAGGCGCACACGCATCGACGTGTTGGCTGGTGGGGGAGCCGACCACGCCAGACGGAGAGGCTCGTCTCGAAGCGCTCGTCGCCTCCACCGACGGGTTCGAACTGGCTGAGGTCGACCTCGAACTGCGAGGCGAGGGTTCGATCATGGGCGAGCGGCAAAAGGGCCGGAACGACCTCACGCTCGCGTCGCTCGCCCGGGACAAAGAGACCGTCGCCCTCGCCCGAGACGCGGCCATCGAGTTGATCGACGCCGACCCCGGCCTGAAGAACCACCCCGCCCTCGCCGCCGAGCTCGAACTCTTCCTCGACGAAGCAGACGCCGAGTTCCTCCTCAATGGATAACGCCGTTCGCTTCGCTCACTGAGCGAGTTGTTCGCCTGGGGCTCACAACTCGGCTGCGAAGCAAACGCAAGGGTTCAGTCGTCGGCGCCAGGGGCTTCCTCGATGACGACGTCCCAGCGATCGAGGCAGTCCTTGCAGCGATAGGGCAGCACGGTGCCCGGCTCGAGTGGGTCGTCGCCCGGGTACCACCCGAGCGGGTAGCAGGTGCCGCCGCAATCGACGCACACGATTTCATGGTCTGGCTCGATCACGGGGCGAGCGTATGCGGCCCCCGTCCGAAGTGGATGGCCTAGGACGGGAAGAGGCGTTCGAACTCGTCGACGCAGAAGGCGGCCAACTCGGCGCCAGCGAACTCTCCGTAGAGACCGATGTCGTCCATGAACACGTCTCTCGAGACCTGGTCGAGACCGTCCCAGACCTCGAGGAGGGTGGCCGTGAACTCCTCGGCGTCGGTCGAACTGCCGGCGATGATGCACAGGTCGGTTCCGATGTCGATGATCAGCTGATCGTCGACGAGGAGCAGCGCCGGGATGCGGTCGCCGAGGACGTCGCGAATCAGTTCGACACGCGTGCTGTCATCGATCGTGACGCCTTCTTCCTCCATCGCACCCGAGTTGGTGATGATCTCGATGCCGAGCTCGGCGCCGAGGCCTTCGATCACACGGGTGGGATCGCCGGGGCAGACCTCGTTGGACAGCTGGAGGGCCATGGCCGCACCGAACTGGGTGGCGCCGCGTTGCTCGGTTCCCTGCACAGCTTGGCAAAGACCGCCGACGTAGAGGTCACCGACCGCAGCATCGGGTTGGGCGAGCACACCGGCTTCGACGCCGATCTCGCGGCCGCGGGTGAACGCGCCGTCACAGGTGTCGAACACAGTGTCGAAGGAGTAGACGCCGCCGACCGAGCAGTTGATGAGCACGGCGGCGGTGGTGGTCGTTGGTGCGGTGGTCGTCGTGGTGGCCTGGGTCGTTGCTGGCGCCGCGGTGGTCGTCGTGCTCTCGCCGACGGTGGCGACCGGCACCGTGGTGTCGGATGCGTCGATGTCGCCGCCATCGTCACCGCCTCCGAAGAGTGCGAAGGCGCCTCCGCCCAGTGCGAGCAGCGCGACCAAGCCGCCGACGACGGCGAGGATCACCTTGTTGTTGCCGCCACCACCTGAGGTTTCGGGCGGCAGTCCACCGCCGTACGCGGGCTGGCCAGGGACCTGGCCGGGAACCTGCTGTGGAACCTGTTGGGTCGGGATCTGCTGTGTCGGATCGAACCCGCCGGGGCCGGGAGGCGGTTGATACGCCGGTGGCGTCTGCTGCGGTGGGGGAGTCTGTTGCGGGGGCTGCGCGAACTCGGCGGTGGTCGCCGCGCCTTGGGCGGGGCCGCCGACGGCGCGGGTCTGGCCCCAGTTCACGCCATCGAAGTACCGCTCGGTTCCGGGGTCGCCCTCGACGGGATACCAGCCAGCGGGGATTTGATCGGCCATGGCCGGAGGGTCCTTTCGACGTGAGAGCCCGACGGTAGCGCACGACCGGAAACCAGCCGTCAAGCGAGCATTTCTCGAGGATGAGCTCGGGCCCGTTCAGGCCTGAGAAGAGGTGTGCTCAGAGAGACGGTGGGGGAGTCCGTGCGGTTCGAAATTGGCCGAGAGCGATACGTTCGGGTCGTGCGCATCATCGCTGGAACCGCAGGAGGCAGGCGGATCATCGCTCCCGAGGGACGCGGGACCCGACCGATCACCGATCGAGCCAAAGAGGGCATCTTCAACATGCTGATGAGCCTCGGGGGCGTCGAAGAAGCGGTCGTTGCCGACCTGTTCGCCGGGAGCGGCTCGTTCGGCCTCGAGTGCCTCAGCCGGGGTGCGAGCCATGTCACCTTCGTCGAGCGCAATCGGGCAGCGGCGGCCGTGATCCAGCAGAACCTCGACACGCTGGGGCTCGGCGATCGGGCGACGGTGTGGGCAACCGGCGTCGAAGCGGCCGTGCGATCGCTCGATACGGTCGATCTCGCGTTCTGCGATCCGCCGTACGCGGACGACGTGTGGGCGGAGCTCCTGCCGACGATCAAGGCGGAGCGGCTCGTCGGTCACGCCAGTTCGCCCGTCGAGCTCGTCGAGCCATGGGTCGAGGTGAAGCGGCGCAGCTACGGGCGAGCACACATCGTGATCGCCGACCGAGGCGACGGCGACGCAGCCCCCTCGGACGCAGCCCCCTCGGCCTCCGTCGAAGACACTGCACCACAGAACTGAGCGATCCGACTACCCTGCGTGCCAGCGGGTGGAGGCGCTGACGTTCTCGCGACGGCTGCGTTCCGCAAAGGAAGTCGTCATGAGCCGAGCCACCGCAACGAGAACGATCCGATGAGTACCGCCCTGTACCCCGGATCCTTCGACCCGATCCACAACGGTCACCTCGCCGTACTCGAGGTCATCGCACCGTTGTTCGAGCAGGTCATCGTCGGCGTTGGACACAACCCGGAGAAGCCGAGCGGGATGTTCACCCCCGATCAGCGGGTCGACATGATCGACACGGCGACGAGCCATCTGCCGAACGTCAACGCCCGCCTCTTCGCTGGCGTCGTCACGATCGCCGCCGCCGATATGGGCGCCGACTGCCTCGTGAAGGGCGTGCGAAACGCGAGCGATCTCGACGTGGAGATGCAGCAAGCCCACATGAATCTCACGACGGGGTCGATCCCCACCCTGTTCGTTCCCGGCACCGGGCCAGCCGCCTTGGTCGCCAGCACCTACGTCCGCCAGATCAGTGCCATGGGCGGCGACATCGATGATGTCGTTCCGCCAGTCGTTGCCGCCCGTCTCAAGGAGTTGCACCCATGACCAACCACGACCGCTTCGGAAACGACCACTCCGAGCACGAGGGCTTCACCGAACCGACCTCGCTCGAGTCCTACTTCGAGCCCGTCCCCAGAGATGCCCGCGATCTCATCGACGACGGCCGTGGCCATTGGGCCGAGGGTGACGCAGTGCAGGATGACGCGGTGCGCGGTGACGCGGCGCACAGTGGTTGGGCGCAAGACGATTCCGTCGTCGTCGACCTGCCGCCGCCCCCACCCGGTGACGACGACCGACTGGCGTCGGTCGTTCCGATCCGCGACGACCAGCCGCCATCGCTCATCGAACTGATCGACGAAGCGATCGAGTTCGTGGCAAGCGCTCGGCCTGCTGCGATGTCCGCCACGGTGAAGGTGAACCGTGACGACCTGCTCGAGATTCTCGAAGAAGCGCGGGAGGCGGTTCCCGAAGAGGTCCGCGCCGCCCGGTGGCTGCTCAAGGAGAAGGACGACTTCCTCGCCGCAGCGCGTCACGAGCGCGACCAGATCATCGACCAGGGCCGAACGCAGGTCGCCCGCATGGTGGAGCGCCAAGAGGTCCTGCGGGCCGCCGAGAGCAAGGCCCGCCAGATCGTCGACGAGGCTCGGTCCGAGGCGCGGACGACCAAGCGTCAAGTCGAGGACTATTGCGACCGGAAGTTGGCCTCGTTCGAGGAGTTGCTCGGGCGAACGAGCCGTACCGTGCAGCAGGGCCGCGAAAAGCTCATGGCCCCGATCGACCTCACGGACGTCGATCTCAACGAGGATCCCAACCGATTTGAGTCCCAGCCCGCCGACACCTGATTCGTCGGGGCCCCAGCGGCCCCCAACCAACAAGCTCTTCCACAACGTCACCGAACTGCGTCGTCGGCTCGGGCAGCGGGTCGATGTCGACATCGACGTCATGTTGGAGCCGCTCGAGGTCATCGCCAGCCGTTCGACACCCCACCCGGTGCTCGGTTCGGCCGTCATCGAGAGCATCGAACGCGGGGTCACGGTCACCGGAGCGATTCGCTTCGGCTGGGAGGGCGAATGCCGCCGCTGCCTCGATCCGGTCGCCGGCGAGGTCGAGGCGGACGTGTTCGAGATCTTCCAGGTCGGTGCCCCCGAAGACGAAGACGACATTCGCGAGCTCGACGACGACACGGTCGACTTCGTGCCGATCGTTCGCGATGTCGTGCTCCTGTCGCTTCCGCTCGCCCCGCTCTGCCGCTCAGACTGTCCCGGGCCCGATCCGGACCGCTACCCCGCGAAGACGGCAGAGCAGCTCGCCGAGGAAGCGGCCAATGCGGAACCCACCGCCGACCCTCGGTGGGCAGCCCTCGAAGGCCTCACCTTCGACGACTGAGTCGTTCGCGCCGTTCGCTTCGCTCACTAACCGACTTGCTCGCCGGGGCTCGCAACTCGCGCGCTGGTGATCAGACTCGATCAAGGGCTGGAGACGGGGCCGATTCGGAACGAGCAGATCCGCCAATCGCCGTCGACTCGCCGGAGTTCGAAGAACGCAGGTGTCGCGACGCCGTTGCTGACGACCGATCCGCTCGCCGTTCCGGTCGACTCGCCGTTGCTCGAGTTGATCGTCGTGTCGTTCATGTTGAACTCGGTGATGTTCAAACGGCCGAGATCGGCCGCGACGCCCGCCGGGTCGCCGGGGCGACACACGGGAGCAATCGCATCCACCGCGGCGGTGGT
>CALLIQ010000338.1 GCA_938008925.1 uncultured Acidimicrobiales bacterium | reverse complement strand
GGTCGAGAAGAGCGCGTCCGCCTGATCGGCATCGACGCCCCCGAGTCGGTCAGTCGCAACGACCCTGTGCAGTGCTTCGGCCCCGAGGCCTCCGACGCGCTGACCGGCCTCCTGCCCCCGGGCACCGTCGTCACGGTCAGTCGAGACGTCGAGGCCCGAGATCGCTTCGGACGTCTGCTGCTCTACATCCACCGGGCGGAAGACGACTTGTTCATCAACCGCTATCTCATTGAGGCGGGCTTCGCGGATGCCTTGTTCTTCGACCCGAACACGAGCTTCGAGGTCGACTTCACACGGGTCCGCAACGACGCCCGCGCCAACGGCGTCGGGTTGTGGGGCTCTTGCGACGGTCCCGACGAGCCGCTCAACTGAACCCCGGGTACCGTTTCGTCGATGAGCAGCCTTCTCGGCCACCTCGGTCGACCCGACGACGCTCGCCTCGTGATCGTCGTCGCCGACGGTCTCGGTTCGTCGAACGCCGCCAATCTCGCCTGCTATGCGGCCCTGCGCGACGGCATTGCCACCACCGCTGGCCTCCAGATGCCGTGCCCGTGGAGCCGCAGCGCCCGCGCCGACTACCGAGGGGAAGACCTCGGCGTCTCCCTCACGCTCAACGCAGAGCACGACTGCTACCGATGGGGCCCGATCACCCACGCCCCGTCGCTCCTCGACGGCGACGGCGGCTTTCCCCGCACGCCAGACGACCTCTGGGAACACGCAGACACCGAGGAGACGCTGCGCGAGTGTCGAGCCCAGATCGAGCGAGCCATCCTGTGGGGATTCGACGTCAGCCACCTGTCGGCACACCTCGACGGACTCTGCTCTCGACCCGAGCTGTTCGACGTCTACCTCGAGCTCGCCTACGAGTTCAATCTCCCGATCAGCCTCCCGGACCCATCGGTCGACCTCGGGTTCCCAGCCCGCGAACTCGCTCATGGCGAAGGCGTCCTCATCCCCGACCACGTGGTGACGGCGCCCCGCCCGCTCGAAGCTCGAGCCTCCCTCGAGGCCGCGGTCGCCAACCTCGAGGTGGGGGTCACCGAGCTGCATGTCTCGCCTGCGCTCGACACCCCCGAGCTGCGCGCGATCACCTCGCACTGGGCTGCACGCGCTGGCGACGCCCATCTCGTGACCCACGACGAAGCCTTCCGCAAAGCGCTCGAATCCTCCGGTGCCGAGCTCATCGGGTACCGCGACCTGCGGGAGGCGCAACGAGCGAGCGGTCGAGAAACAGCACCCGCTCGCCGATAGATCACACATGAGCGGAGTCGACATCGGCGCAGCGCTACGCCAGGTGGGTTTCACCGTCGACGGTGCGCCGCGTCGAGGTGCGACCGCCACGGTGTTCCGAGCTCATCGAGACGGCCAGACCCTTGCGGTCAAGGTGCTCGATGACACCACCTCGACCGAACGGTTCGAACGCGAGGCCGCCATCCTCGCCTCGATCGATCACCCGAACGTCGCGCCCCTGCTCGACTTCGGCACGTTGGCGAACGGTCAGGCGTATCTCGTCACACCGTGGGTCGAGGGCGAGACCTTGGCCGACCGGCTCACGGCGCACGGGCCGCTCGATGCAGCGGGAGTCCGGCGACTGCTGGTCCAGCTCGGCGATGCGCTCGATCACATCCACCAACGGGGCGTCGTGCATCGCGATCTGAGCTTGGCGAACGTGCTGATCGACGGGGACAACCGAATCACCCTCATCGACTTCGGCGTGGCCCGGGCGGAAGATGCGGCGACGGTGACCGCCACGTCCGACCTGATCGGCACGACCCGCTACCTCGCCCCGGAACTCCTCGAAGGGGCCGAGCCGACACCGGCATCCGATCAGTACGCCGCCTCCGTCATCGCCTACGAGCTGGCCGCCGGCGTCTGGCCGTTCGAGTTGTCGGAGTCGGTCCACGCCACGTTCAACCACCACCTCTCCAGCGCTCCGATCCCCCTCCGCGAACGGATCGCCGCCGCGCCCCAGCCTCTCGAGGAAGCGCTCGAGCGAGCGCTGTCCAAAGACCCCGCCGATCGATTCACGACCGCGACCGATCTGGCGAACGTGGCGCTCGGTGCCTCACCCACCGACCAGCCCGAGGGGCGACGGTGGGGCAGCATCATGATTCTCGTCGGCGGGCTGGCGACCACGATCGCTGCCATTGCGGCGCTGGTCGCTCTGCAGTCCGGTGGGGACGACTCCGGCGGCGACGAGTCGAGTGCATCGCCAGAACCCCAATCGGCTCCAACGACCACGTGGCCAGAAGGCTTGGCTTCTGAGCTCGACTGCAATCTCCTGGAGGCGCCCGGTTTCGAGTCGAACGCGCTGCCACCCAACTTCTGGATCGATCCGAACGACCTCGACAGGGAACGCCTCGTGGCCGAGTCCGGCGTCGACGGATCGAGCGCCGTCGCCATCGGACGCGACGACGAGTTCGGCGCCTTCGGTTCGATCGTCGACATTCGACCGAACGCCGAGTACGTCTTCGCCGCCTCCGTCGCGTTCACCGAACGGCCCGCCGTGGCGGAGATTTCCGTCGCGTGGCTCGACGCCAACTTCGATCTGATCGACGGCGAGTCCGTTTCCGCAGATCTCATTCCCATGGCGCCGGGCCGGGCCGTGCTCGAGGTGCCAGCGGGCCCTCCCGCTGCCGCGTACGCCGTCACCCGGCTCTACAAGGACGCGTCCGGCGGCGTCCTCACCGCCGATGAGCTGGTGTTCGCTGAACGAGATTCAGCATGCGACGAGCTGCTGGGGCTCGACGGTTGACCTCGCTGGGTGTTCTTCGCCTCGACGATTCGTCGACGACGTGGCAGCTCTCCGAGCGCACGGTCGTCGGTCGGTCTCCTGATGCCGACATCACCCTCAACGCGAACGCCGTTTCACGTCGCCACTTCGAGATCGAGTTCGACCTCGGCGTTGCCTCGCTCCGCGACCTCGACAGCCAGAACGGCACGGCAGTCAACGGCGTCATGATCGATCCTGGCACCACGCACCGGCTCGCCGACAACGATCGCATCGTCGTCGCTGGCGTGATCGGACTCGTGTTCCGCGACCCGATGGCGACGCCAACCGTCCCTCGTCTCGGACGCCTCGCCGGGGTGTGGATCGATCCGAACAACGACGATGTCTGGGTCGACGCTCGCCCCGTCGACCCGCCGCTGTCACCACAGCAGCTCCGACTTCTCAAGACGCTCGACGCCGCCGACGGTGCGGTCGTGTCACGCTCCGAACTCATCGCGACGGTCTGGGAAGACGCTGCAGGCGAAGGCGTCACCGACGATTCGGTCACGGCACTCGTCAAGCGACTCCGTCAGCGACTGCGTGACGCCTCCCCCTCTGGCGATGCGATCGAGATCGTTCGAGGCCACGGGATCCGGATCGTCCGAACGCCACCGGATGGGCCGAGCGAGCCCTAGGCGGTCGAGCGCGCCCGGTGAACCGACTCAGGCGCCGAGGGCGGCGACCACGTCGGCGTCGTCGAAGATCTCGAGCGCCGCGGTGAGGGGCCCGGTGTGGCCGACCGGCTTGAGGTCGCCCCGCATGTAGGCCTGCGACAAATTGAGCTCGCCGCTCTTCCACGACTCGACCTGGGCGCCGGTGAACACGATGGTCACAGCGGGCTCCGCATCGGTCGAACCGACCACGCGACCGTCGACGATCTCGAGCGTGGCGAGGACCTTCTTGCCAATGCCGAGACCGACGACACCGCTCGAGCCAGCGACCTCACTCCGTGCGGCGCTGGCGCTGACGAGGGCGTCGACGAATGCGTCGTCGAAGTGATCAGCCACGGGCCGCCACCGTCTCGT
>CALLIQ010000337.1 GCA_938008925.1 uncultured Acidimicrobiales bacterium | reverse complement strand
GTGTCGATGTCGAAGCCGCGGAACTGGAAGTAGTCGCTGACCTTCTTGCCGATGGCGATGATGCGATAGTCGCCGCCCTCGTTGCGCAGCGCCTGGATCTCACGCTCAGCCGAGCGGATGACCGCTGAGTTGTAGGCACCGGCGAGACCACGGTCGCCAGCGCAGATCACGAAGGCGACCCGCTCGACGTTCTCGACCTCGCGAAGCAACGGATGGCTGACGTCGGCGCCGGACGCGGCCAAGTTCTCGATCACACCGGTGAGCTGCTCGGCGTAGGGACGCGCGGCGCGGGCACGCTGCTGAGCACGAGCCACACGGGTGGCTGCGATGAGCTCCATGGCGCGAGTGATCTTCTTGGTGTTCCTGACGCTGCCGATACGGCGGCGCAGGATGCGTTCGGCTCCACCTGGCATGAGATCAGTCCTTTGCCCGGGAGATGTCTTCTTCGGGCAGGGTGTTGGTTGCGTCGACCAGCGTCGAGCTGGCGTCACCCTGATCGGATGCGTCCGGGGCGCTCACCGAGCCGTCAGAGCCAACGAACTGGTCGGTGAAGGCGCCGATGGCGGCGAGGAGTGCTTCCTCGTCGGGCACGGAGCCACCGCTGGCGATGGACGAAAGCGTGTCGGCGTGACGGGACCGGAACCACTCGAGCAGCTCGGCCTCGTAGCGGATCACGTCGGCGACCTCGACGTCGTCGAGGTAGCCGCGGGTGCCGGCGTAGAGGACCACGACCTGCTCCTCGACGGGAACCGGTGCGTTGATGCCCTGCTTGAGGAGCTCGGTGAGGCGGTAGCCGCGATCGAGCTGGTTCTGTGACACGGCGTCGAGGTCGGAGCCGAAGGCGGCGAACGCAGCGAGCTCACGGAACTGCTGCAGGTCGGATTTGAGCGTGCCGACCGCGTTCTTCATGGCCTTGATCTGGGCGGCAGAGCCGACTCGGCTCACCGAGATGCCCACGTCGACGGCGGGACGGATACCCGACTTGAACAGGTCGTCCTGGAGGTAGATCTGGCCGTCGGTGATCGAAATCACGTTGGTCGGGATGTAGGCGGAGACGTCGCCGGCCTTGGTCTCGATGACGGGGAGGGCCGTGAGCGAACCGGCGCCATTGTCGTCGGAGAGCTTGGCGGCCCGCTCGAGGAGCCGGGAGTGGAGGTAGAACACGTCGCCGGGGTACGCCTCGCGGCCCGGGGGACGACGCAGGAGCAGCGACACCTGGCGATAGGCCTCAGCCTGCTTGGAGAGGTCGTCGTAGATGGCGAGAGCGTGGCCGCCGTTCTCCATCCAGTGCTGACCCATGGCGCAGCCGGAGTAGGGAGCGAGGAACTTGAAGGGAGCCGGGTCGGAGGCCGCAGCCACCACGACGACCGTGTACTCCATGGCACCGGCTTCTTCGAGGAGCTTCACGGTCTGAGCGACGGTGGAGGCCTTCTGACCGATGGCGACGTAGATGCAGTTCACGCCGAGGCCCTTCTGGGCCAGGATCGCGTCGATGGCGACGGTGGTCTTGCCGGTCTTGCGGTCGCCGATGATGAGCTCACGCTGGCCACGGCCGATCGGGATCAGCGAGTCGACGGCCTTGATGCCGGTCTGCATCGGCTCGTGCACGGGCTTGCGACCCGTGATACCGGGGGCCTGGATTTCCATGCGTCGGTTCTCGACGTTGGTCAGAGGACCCTTGCCGTCGATGGGCTCACCGAGCATGTTGACGACTCGCCCGAGCACGCCGTCACCGACGGGCACGGAGAGAATCTCACCGGTGGACTCGACGGCCTGACCCTCTTCGATGGAGTCGACGTCGCCGAGCACCACGGCACCGATCGTGTCCTCATCGAGGTTCAGTGCGAGGCCGATGGTGCCGTCCTCGAAGCGCAGCATCTCGTTCACCGCAGCGTTCGGGAGGCCGGAGACGCGCGCGATGCCGTCGCCGACTTCGGCGATACGACCGACGGTCTTGGTGGAGACGTCGGACTCGTAGGCGTCGAGATTCTTCTTGAGTGCCGCTGTGATGTCAGACGGATCGAAGGTGAGTGCCATGTGCGATCTGCTTTCTTGGCGTTGCGTGTCCTGAAGGACGGACGGTGAGCGAGTGGCTGCGTGCGAGTTCTTAGAGGGTGGAGCGCATCTTGTTGAGACGCGTCCGGAGCGAACCGTCGATGACGGTGTCGCCGATCGTGGTGACGGCGCCGCCGACCACGGTGGGGTCGACCACGACCTGCACCTCGACGTCGCTGCCCATCTTCTGCTTGAGGGCGGCGGCCAGACGAGACTGCTGGTCGTCGGACAGTGCGACAGCGGAACGAACCGTTGCGACGCTCATGCCGGCCGACGAAGCCGATGCGGCGACGAAGGCCTGCACGATCTCGCCGAACTGTGCGCCGCGGCCTGTGCCGACGATCATGGCGGCGAGCCCTCGGGCGGTGTCGGACACCTTGCCACCGAGCACGTCGTCGAGGATCTGATTGCGCGTGGCGCTCGGCAACAGGTTGTTGGCGAGTGACGAACGCAATTCCTCATTGCTGTCGACGGCGTTGGCCACGGCGACGAGCTCGCCCTTGACCGTGTCGGTGTTGCCGTCTGCCCGGGCGACGGCGAGGAGAGCCTCTGCGTATCCCGTGATCTGGTCAGACATTCGTTGTCTCCGCTTCTGCGATCAGAACGTGCACGATCAGCCGGCTTGGCTGACCTGGTTGATGTAGGCGTCGATGAGTTCGGCGTGGGCCGAGTCGTCGAGCGACTCCGACACGACGACCTCGGTGGCGTCACGGGCGACTCGAGCGACTTCCTCTTGGATGTCGGCCATGGCCTGACGCTTCATGGTTTCGACGTCGGCGGTGCCGCGGCTGCGAAGAGCAGCTGCGTCGGATTCCGCCTTGGCCTTGAGGTCGACCTTCAAACGTGCGGCCGTTTCCTGGGCCTCGGCACGAATGCGGTCTTCTTCAGCACTCACGTCGGGGAGGTCGGCGGTCGAGGCAGACAGCGCTGCTTCGGCCTCGGCTCGTTCGGCGCGAGCCGTTTCGAGCTCGGACTCGATGCGCTCGGTCCGTCCGGTGATCATCCCCTTGATGGCCGGTCCGGCCTTCCAGACGATGAGCCCGATCAGAACGAAGAACGCGATCGAACCCCAGATGACCTCGTTGATGTCGCTTGCGAGCTGAAGACCGTTTGGTCCTTCAGCGGCGAACAGGTTCAGCATGGGTGCCTCAGTTCGAGTTGGACAGGAAGCGGTCGACGACCGGCTGCGCGGAGCTGAGCGGAATCGAACGATTCATCACTCGACCGGCGGCGTCGGCTGCGACCTCGGCGACCGACGGGGCGATGCCACTCATGGCGTCGGCTCGTGCGGTTGCGATCTCAGCTTCGGCGTCGGCCTTGAGCGTGGCGACCTCTGCTTCGGCGGCACCGATGATGGTGGCGCGCTCGGCTTCGGCCTCGGCTCGGGCTGCGTCGACGATCTGTGCGGCCTCGCTGCGAACGTCGGCGAGCTGATCGCTCACCTCGGATGCAGCGCTCCCCTGGCGGGCCCGGGCTGCCTCAGCAGCGTCGAGATCACCACGGATCCGATCCTCGCGCTCGTTCATGACGTTGAGCACGGGAGGGAGGAGCACGAACTTGACCAGAGCCCAGAGTGAGAAGAACGCGATCGCGCCCCAGAACATCTCAGATGGTTCCGGGAGGATCGGGTTCTTCGCCTCAACTTCCTCGGCAGCGAGGAGGATGGTTCCGATCACGGGATCAGGCGAACTTGAGGAGAATGAAGACCACGAACCCGATGAGGGCGAGCGCCTCGGTGAAGGCGATGCCGAGGAACATGGTGGTCTGGACCTGACCGGCGGACTCGGGCTGGCGGGCCATGGCCTGGACGGCTTGGCCGACCAGGTAGCCGATGCCGATGCCCGGGCCGATTGCGGCGAGACCGTAGGCGAAACCAGCGCTGGAAGCGCCGGCGGTTGCCTTGGCGTCGTCTGCGGTGAGTTCGGCCTCTGCGGCAACCTCGACAAGCTGAGCTGCGGTGCTGGCAAGAACGCTCATTGGATGATGCTCTCCTGATTCATTGCTCCGGGTTTGGAGCGGTTGGTGTTCTGCCCGAAGGCCAGAAATGGGTTTGTACGAACTGAGTTGCGACGAATCGAGGCGCTGATCGAGATCAGCGAGACGATCAGTGGTGCGGGTGCAGCGACAGCGAGATGTAGACCGCGGTCAGCAGCGAGAAGACGAACGCCTGGATGAGCGAGACCATGACCTCGAAGCCGGTGAGGCCGACGAGAGTGGCGAAGCTGAAGGGCAGGACGAGAGCCAGGGCCGACTGCTGCCAGAGGGCGATGCACAGCACGCCGAAGGTGACGAGCAGAATGTGGCCTGCCAGCATGTTGGCGAAGAGACGGACTGCCAGGCCGAAGGGCCGGAGGATGAAGACCGAGAGGGTCTCGATGAGACCGACGAGCCACTTGAGGCCGATCGGAACGCCCGGGGGCCAGATGATGTCCTTGAAGTAGGTGAAGCCGTGGTGCTTCACACCGACACCGACGAAGGTGACAAGCGCTACGAGCGCCAAGATCATCGGGTTTGCCATGCGAGCATTTGCTGGCATGTGGAAGGTCGGTATGACCTCGAAGATGTTGCCCCAGAAGACAAAGACAAAGATGCTGAGCAGCAGCGGCATGTACCGCAGGCCGTCGGGACCGATCGCCGGGAGGATTACCTGGTTCTCGATGAACTCCACATGGCTTTCGACGATGTTCTGCAGCCCCCGAGGCACAAGGTCCTTCTTTGCAAGGAAGAACATCGTGGACGGGATTATCAGAGCCAAGAGGCTGATGAGGCCGATCTTGTTGAACTCGTAGAACGTGCCTTCACCGAAGTAGTACTTCCACTCGACCAGGTTTCCAATTGGGGGATACTCGAGTCCGAACACCGTAACGGGCTCCTTCAGCAGGTGTGTACAGCCGGTCGGCCGGCCATTTTATCGATTGTCTCGTCTTGCAGACCGTCCGACATCTCGCCTGACGTTCTGTTTTGCAATATTGACAATCTCGGCCCGACCCCGTGCCGGTGGAGACTGTCTGCGAAAGTTATTTGAATCCGTACGTTCTATCTAGCTTTGTCTACACAACATCTGGCTTCGTGTAGTTCGGGTCGGTCTTGTTGGATCGAAATCGGTCCGACCGATACCCAGCCGCCGGCTGAGACCGACGCCCTTGACCACCACCAACCTCCGGTTTTAGTCCTGGATGAGCAAAGGTCGCTGATACGTAGCGAAGCTCCCAGGTCAAAAGCCCAAGATGGGTGACGATGATCGTTATGCCCAGTGGGATCATGCGAACCCAGGCAGTGTCCTTTACGAGCCACACCGCCATGAAGACAAGCGCCAGCCGCATGACG
>CALLIQ010000336.1 GCA_938008925.1 uncultured Acidimicrobiales bacterium | reverse complement strand
ATCGCGAGGTGCTCGCCGAGATGCGCCCACCTCGGGTCGAATACTCGCTGACCGAGCTCGGACAGACGATCACCGAGCCACTCGAAGCGATTCGTCACTGGACCGAACAACACCTGCCGGATGTGCGTCGGGCGCGAGAACAGTTCGCTGACGCAGGCGCTTCGGAGCGCTGACGGCTCGAACTCGCTGGAGCGGGTCGCCACCCTCTCAATAGGATTCGGCGATGAACGACGAAGAGGTCGCCAGCGGAATGGCGGCAACGCCGGGCTACCGATACGCCGAGGTCGAAGGAGACCAACTCTTCGTCGCTGGTCAGGTGCCGCTCGACTCGACCGGCTCGCTCGTCGGGGCAGGCGACGCAGCGGCGCAGGCGACCGCGTGCCTGGAGAACCTGGCGATCTTGCTCGGCGCACACGACTTCGACGTCGCCGACCTCCGCCGCCTCGTCATCTACGTCGTCGGTGAACACCAGAACCTCCTCGACGCATGGGGTGCGGTCACCGCGTGGTTCCACGACGACGTCCCGCCAGCGACCCTGCTCGGCGTGAACCTGCTCGGCTACGAGAGCCAACTCGTCGAGGTCGACGCAACGATCGTCCGACGCGGCGACTGAACTGGTCGGCTGATCCGCTCGGTGACGACCAGGTGATCACAGGCGGTCACGTTTCGCTCCGCGTCGAAACGAGCCCGGCGTAGGTTGACGCGATGAGCCGCACCACCGTCAGCCCGACCCGACCCAGGGCCGCCGAAAGCAGGGCCACCGAATGCAGGGCCACCGAATGCACGGCCAACCGATGAGGTCGCTGCGCGAACTCCACCAGGCCGACACGTTCGTTCTGGTCAACGTCCACGACGCGGGTTCAGCTGCGCTCGCGGCGGCAGCAGGCGCCGAGGCGTTGGGCACGACGAGCGGCGGCCACGCCTACACCATCGGCCGTCCCGACGCCGCTGGCGCGATCGGCCGAGCGAAGGCCGTTGCCCGGGTGGCGGAGATCTGCGCGACGGTGGACGTTCCGGTCAGCGCCGATGCCGAGAACGGGTGGGGTCACAGCCCCGACGACGTTGCCCGAACGATCGAGCTGCTCGTGGAAGCCGGCGCGGCCGGAGCCAGCATCGAGGACTGGTCGGGCGATGCCGAGATCGGCTTCTACGAGCAAGCACTCGCGGTCGAGCGAATCGCCGCCGCCGTCGAGACCGCTCGTGCGCTCGATCCCGATTTCGTCGTTTGTGCCCGCGCCGACCGCATGACCCATGACGGCGTCGCCGCGTTCGACGACGCGCTCGCTCGACTCCAGGCCTTTGCTGCGGCAGGCGCCCATTGTCTCTACGCACCAGGCGTGTCCGACACGGCGCTCATCGAGCGTCTCGTCGACGAAGCCGGTGGCCCCGTCAACGCACTGCTCTCGGTCGGTGGCAAGCTCTCGATCGACGACATGGCTTCAATCGGCGTCCGCCGTGTCAGCCTCGGCAGCTCGCTCTACCAGGCCACCATGGCCGTCTTCGACCGCATCGTCTGCCAGGTCCTTACGACGGGATCGTTGTCGGTCGACACGCCGCCGCTCGACTGGAAGACGATCGAGTCGCTCTTCCCGACCGACCGCCAGCCTCAGTAGAGGAACATTGGTTTGCCGCCGACGTGGCGCACCTTTGGCCGGTACTCCATCGAGTCGTACAACTCGCCGATGTCGACCCGCTTCACACCTTCACCGGTCACCGAGATCGGGACGTTGGTGTAGGTGCCCGATCGCAGCGCGACCATTCGGCCAGAGGACCCCTCGAGGGCGAGGTCGGCTGCCATCACGGCGTAGTTGGTCGCCACCATCAGATCGAGGCTGTCGGGGCGGCCCGAGCGCATGAGGTACGCGACCTCCTGCAACACGATGCCCTCACCCGTCCGCTCCTTGAGCAGATCGCCGATCGTCTTCCCGATACCGCCGAGCTTGCGATGCCCATACGGGTCGGCGTCCCCGGTGAGGTGCAGCTCCCCGCCGTCGATGGTCGCCCCTTCCGACACGGTGACCATCGCATAGTTCGACGGATTGTCGGCCTTGTCCTTCGTGACCATGTCGGCGAGCCGGTCGATGTCGAAGGGCACCTCGGAGATCAGGGCCCGGTCGACGCCCGCCAGATAGGCGGTGATCAACGACGTCTCGCCCGAGTACCGACCGAACAACTCCACGACGGCAATGCGTTCGTGTGAGCCGGTGCTGGTTCGCAAGTTGTGAATGAACTCGACACCGCGACTGACGGCGGTGGAGAAGCCGATGCAGTAGTCGGTGCCGTGCACGTCGTTGTCCATCGTCTTGGGGATGGCGATGACGGGAACGCCCTCTTCGTGCATTCGCAAGCCGTAGCTGAGGGTGTCGTCACCACCGATGGGCAACAGCGCATCGATCCCGAGCGCCTCGAGCACCTGGAGAACGTGTGGCGTGAGGTCGTGCGGACCGTCGCCGTCGAACTGGTCGCGCAAGAAGTCGGGGACATCGGCCGCTCCGACCTTGCCCGGATTGGTCCGCGACGTGTGCAGGAATGTGCCGCCGGATCGATCGATCTTGCGGACGACCTGTTTGTCGAGCCGCATCGTGTTGGCTTCGAGCGACGCTGCATCGGCCGGGTTGCAGGCGACGAGCCCACCCCAGCCACGACGGATGCCGACGATCTCGCCACCGGCATCGATGACCCGCGTGACGGCGGCCTTGATGCAGGGATTGAGGCCCGGCACGTCGCCGCCACCGGTGAGAATTCCGACTCGCATGGGTGATCCCCCTGTGTGCTGCGTGAGGCGGGACGACGCTGTCCACTGGTCCGGACAGCATGCCATGCGGCGCGACGGTCAGCTCAGCAGGTCGTCACGGCGCGGAGAACCCCGAGTAGGCGATCCCCGTGAGCTTGGCCATCTGGTCGTCCCACGTGGCGAGGTCGCGCTTTTCGAGCTTGCCGAGGTGGTCGTGCCCACAGGCCCGAGCCATGACCTGCATGAGTTCGGTCGAAGCCTCGAAGAACGTGGCGAGGCGTTGGCTGGCTTCGTCGACGTCGAGACGAGCCCGCAGCTCCGGCTTCTGTGTCGCGATGCCGGCCGGGCAGTTGTTCGAGTTGCACATACGGGCGCCGACGCAGCCGACGGCCTGCATCGCCGAGTTCGACAATGCCACGCCATCGGCACCGAGGGCCATCGCTTTGACGAAGTCGACCGGCACCCGAAGGCCGCCGGTGATGATCAGCGTCACCCGGCCGCTGGCGCCCCGCTCGTCGAGGAACCGGCGAGCGCGTGCGAGCGCGGGGATGGTCGGCACGCTGATGTGGTTCCGGAACATCTCAGGGGCCGCTCCGGTTCCGCCGCCGCGACCATCGAGGATGATGTAGT
>CALLIQ010000335.1 GCA_938008925.1 uncultured Acidimicrobiales bacterium | reverse complement strand
CACAGCATTGCGCTGTGGGCACCGGTCGGTTGGGAACAGAGCGACTTCTTCGGCATCACGTTCGAACCGCCCGAGTCCGCCGGACTCGGCTTCTTCACCGAGTTCTCCGTCGACAACGGCTGCAACGGCATCTGTGAGTCGCAGGACTGGTGGAGCAATCTGACGAGCGACGACGGACCGATCGGCATGGCGAGGCAGAACAACCCCGACGCCATCGTCCGCGACGAAGCGATCGGCGAGAACGCCTGGATCATCGTCAGCGACGACAGCTTCGACGACGGCTACGAGATCGACGTGTACCGCTGGGATGACGACTCGGACTTCTACTTCCACTGCAGCGCAACGACGGGCGTGCCTGACCAAGCGATGCTCGACGATCTCGCTTCGATCTGCGCAACCGCCGTGCCGAACTGGATCGGTTGACCCGAGCCTGACGAGGTGGCGGCGCCTCGAACGGCCTAGAGAGCCGGCTCGTCGCGCACCAGGATGTGATAGAGCTCGCTGTAGAGCCCACCCTTGGCCAGCAGTTCGTCGTGGGTCCCCTGCTCGGCGAGCGTTCCCTCGTCGACGACGAGAATCTGATCGGCGTCGGTGATCGTGGAGAGCCGGTGGGCGATCACCAGCGCGGTCCGTCCTGCGAGCGCCTTCGCCAGCGCTTCTTGCACCAGGAGCTCGTTCTCTGAATCGAGGTGGCTGGTGGCCTCGTCGAGGATCACGACGGCCGGATCCTTCAACAGCATGCGAGCGATGGACAGGCGCTGCTTCTCACCGCCCGACATCCGGTAGCCCCGCTCCCCGACCATCGTGTTGTACCCGGCCGGGAGCTTGGCGATCATCTCGTGGATCTGCGCCGCCTCGCACGCGGCCTGGAGCTCGGCGTCGGTCGCGTCTGGCTTGGCGTAGCGGAGGTTGTCGGCGACCGACTCGTGGAACAGGTGCGGGTCCTGCACGACGACGCCGATCGCCTTGCGGAGCGACGACTGCGTGAGGGACCGAACGTCGTGACCGTCGACGGTGACGGCGCCACCGGAGACGTCGTAGAGGCGGGGAACGAGGTTGGTGATCGTCGTCTTGCCCGCGCCCGAGGGTCCGACGAGGGCGACGGTCTGGCCGGGCTCGATCGTGAACGAGAGGTTCTGGAGCGTGGGCCCCTCCTCGATCGATGGGTCGGCTTCACCGGCCGGGGTTTCGAGCGTCGGGATGATCGTGTCGTTGGCGCCCGGGTAGGAGAAGGTGACGTCGTCGAACTCGATGCGGCCCTTGGGATCGGTCAGCTCATCGGCGTCGTCGGCGTCGACGAGTGGTGACGGCGCATCGAGCACTTCGAAGACCCGGTCGAAGCTGACGAGCGCGGTGAGCACATCGATGCGAGCGTTCGTGAGGCCCGTGAGCGGCTGGTAGATCCGACCGACGAGGAGGCCCATCGTGGCGAGTTCGCCCGCCTCGATCGAGCCGTTGATGGCGAAGAGACCGCCGAGGCCATAGACGAGTGCGGTGCCGATCGCGCCGAGCAATCCGAGCATGATCATGAAGCCGCGGGTGAACATGGCCGACCGGATCCCGATGTCACGAACCCGCTCCGCTCGTGACGAGAACAGCTCGGCCTCGTCGTCTTGGCGGCCGAAGAGCTTCACCAGCAACGCGCCCGAGACGTTGAATCGCTCGGTCATCGTGGAGTTCATGGCCGCGTTGAGGTCCATGCCCTCGCGGGTGATCGACTGCTGGATCGCACCGATCCGTCGGTAGGGCAGGACGAACACCGGCGTGAGAAGCAGAGCCAGCGCGGTGAGTCGCCACTCGAGCACAACCATGGCGATGAGGGTCGTGACGAGCGTGAGGACGTTCGACACGACGGTGCCGAGCGTGGTTGTGAGCGCTCGCTGAGCGCCGATCACGTCGGAGTTGAGTCGGTTGGTGAGCGTGCCGGTCTGGGTCCGGGTGAAGAACGCGATCGGGAGCCGCTGAACGTGATCGAACAGGGCGGACCGGAGGTCGTAGATCACGCCTTCGCCGATGCGCGAGGACCAGTAGCGCTCGGCCAAGGACATGATCGCGCTGATGATCGACGACGCGACGATGAACGTCGCGAACAGGGCGAGCTTGCCCCGGTCCTGGTTCGGGATGACGTCGTCGATGATGTTGCCGAACAGGATCGGCGGGACGAGACCGGTGGCGGCTTGGCCGATCACGGCGATCAAGAAGCCGACGACCATGCCTCGGTAGGGGCTCGCGAAGCGCCAGACACGGGCGGCCGCTTCTCGTTCGATCTTGGCCCCCTCCATCTCGGTTCGATCGCGGGGCCAGATGGCGTGCATTTGCATCATTGGTCGTCAGGCTACGAGCATCCCGACAGACGAGGTCCTGTCGAGCCGACTCGTGTGGTCGTTGGCGGATGGGGCGTTCGAGAGAGGAAACGATGGAACTCGGGGTCTGCGTTGCGTCGAAGATCGACGACATCGACTACGTGGTGCGAGCGGAGGAGCTCGGCTTCTCCCATGCGTGGTTCGCCGATTCGCAGATGATCTGGAGCGACCCGTACGCGTGTCTCGCTCTCGCTGCGGACCGCACGTCGACGATCCAGCTCGGCACCGGGGTGGCGGTCGCGGCCACCCGACCGGCGCCGGTGACGGCCGCGAGCATCGCAACGATCAACCACATCGCTCCTGGCCGAACGTTCCTCGGCGTCGGTACCGGCAACACGGCGATGCGCATCATGGGGCACAAGCCGATGCGGATCGCCGAGTTCGACGAGTACCTCGCTGCGCTCGGTCC
>CALLIQ010000334.1 GCA_938008925.1 uncultured Acidimicrobiales bacterium | reverse complement strand
CCTGGCCAACCGGATCCCGGCGCGGGCCTTCGACCTGATCGTCGGCACCCTGCTCCTCGGTCTCGCCCTCTTCGTCGTGGCCGTCCGCCAGCCCGAGTCGACCGGCGACGGAGATGCACTCGCGCCGCGACGTGGCATCCTCGCCGGCACGGGCTCATTCGTCGGATTGCTGAGCGGAGCGTTGGGCGTCGGCGCTGGCCTCGTGACCGTGCCGGCCCTGGGATGGATTCAGCGACTCGCCGCCCATCGGGCGGCCGCCACGACCACCGCAATCGGCGCAGCGTCGGGACTCGCGGCCACCTTCGGCCACACGATCGCCGGGAACCCCGAGTGGTCGTTCATCCCGTTCCTCGCCATCGGGGCGATCGTCGGCGGTCGGCTCGGCGCATCGAACGCGTCTCGGCTGCGAGCGTCAGTCGTCCTCGGGCTCCTCGCCATCGGGCTCGTCGTCGCCGGTGCGCCACTCATCATTCGCGGCATCTGACCCTTCCCCGCTGCCGTCGATCCCTTCGCGGTCGTGCGTGTTGACGGCGTTGCGGACGACTAGGCGGCGACCTGCACGATCGAGGTGCGACCACGATCGCAGAGCACGGCCCGCCCTCGCGGGGCGTTGCGGAGGTCGGGGACGACCACTCGGCACGCCTCGCCATCACTGCGGGTCGGGTTGAGCAGCACCACCGTGGCCGTCTCCAACAGCGGCGCGATCCAGCTCCCGAATCCTCGCGCTGACGCAGGGGTCGACGCGACGACGAGGCGACGGTCCGCCTCTCTCGCTTCGGACACCAGGGATTCGGCGTCCCGGGCCACCATGCATTCACCATCATCGATCACGACGGCTTCGTCGGAACGGGAGCCGGCCAACAGCGTGTCGATCGCCGTCGTGCGACCCGAACCAGGGAGCCCCAGAATCACCACCGGTCGCCCCGGCTCCCAGGTGATTGACGCCGGGTCGAGGTCATCGTCGAGACCGATCACGACCGACGCCGCACCGGAACCGGGAGAGCCTGCGATCGATGCCCGCTCGACGCGATCGCCCAGCACGACGACCCGATCGGGCGCGACGCGCGGTTGCGAGAGCGCCTCGATGTCGGCGAGTGAGACCGCGCCGACCATCCCGAGACGATTCGTGGTCGGCTCGACGATCTGGCGACGATCGAGTTCGCCTGCCGAGGCGGGGCGGACGTCCAGCGCGAGGTAGGCGGTCGGGGTTGCCAGACGATGGATCACACGCGCGCTCAGGCGGCTCGCCACCCGACTCGGCACGTCTCGCTCGTCCGCACCTGTCGCAATCGAGACCGCTCCCCGGTCCGCCCCTTCACGCACCAATCGCTCGAGCATCACTCGCGCATCGAGACCCGCGTGTGCGTCGAGGGCATCGGCGACGGCGGACCACCGGTGCACCACGACGCAGATCGGCGCCTCCGCAGCGATCGCATGTCGGATCCGGTGGAGCGCCTTGACCGCCCGCTCACCCTCCGATGGCGTGACGACCGCGGCCACACCGGCGACCGACTCGAGGCCGGCGAGGCCTCCTCCGCCGTCGAACACGAACACGTGCATCTCGGGGCGAAGCCGCAACACGCCGGCCAAGGCCACGTGGACGGTCGCTTCGACGTCTTCCCGTTCGGCGCCCACAACCAGCAGGCCCGTCGCAGAAGAGTCCCACGCGAGCGGGACGCGCCGGCGATGGTCGGGATCGTCGAGCCAACCGAGCGGCACCGTGTGCGTCGAGCGGTCGCCGAGGGCCTCGACCACCTCGTCGAGGTCGACCGAGCGGATCGGCTCCAACCACGGTGGCGTGGCCCGAGTCGACGCGGCCGACCGACACATCTCGATCCGGTCACCAAGCGTCAGCGTCGGCGGCGTCGTCGCCGACGACCGTTCCGCGGATCTGCCGAGACCGGCGATGTGGCGTCGGTGGCTGGCGGCGAGTCCAGGCGCCGCATCGAACAGCGCCGGGTGGAGCACGAAGGGAGCCGCACCGGCGACCGTCGGCACGCCGCTGACACGTGCGATCTGAGCGTGGGCAACCGCCCCACCGCGAGACACGACCGCTCGACCGGGAATCGCGGGGAGCAGAGCCGCATCGTGGCGATCGATCACGTCGACACTGTCGCTGCGATCCTGCACACGAAGACAGACCCGCAGGTTCGTGTTCGCACGGATCTGGCCGGTGACCACCCCAGCCGGACGCTGTGTCGCCAACACGAGATGCACGCCGAGCGATCGGCCCCGGCGAGCGACGTCGACCAACTCGTCGAGGAACTCGGGTAGCTCATCGGCGAGTGACGCGAACTCGTCGACGGCGATGACCAGTCGAGGAAGCGGTTCGTTTCCGAGCCGAATCGGCACGTCGGCGATGTCGCTCACCCCGAGCTCACGAAGCCGCTCCTCGCGTGAGCGGAGTTCAGCGCGCAGCGCTCGGAGCGCCCGCTCGGCCGACGCCGCATCGAGATCGGTGACGACAGACGCGACATGGGGCAACCCGCCGACGGCGTCGAACGCCCCGCCTCCCTTGAAGTCGATCAGGACGAAGGCGACGAGCTCCGGCGGCTGTGCCCACGCAGCACCGAGGATGAGCGTGCGCAAGAACTCGGACTTGCCCGCCCCGGTCGTGCCGGCGACGAGAGCATGCGGACCATCCGAGACGAGGTCGAGCTCGACGACACCATCACCGTCCACGCCGACGACGGCGCGCAGCGTCTGGCGATCGGCCCGCCGCCACACATCGGCTCGAGTCGAGGCGTCGTCGAAGATCGACCCGACGACGAGCTCGGCTGGCAATCGCTGACCCGACTCATCGAGGAGCGGATCCTCGTAGGCGGCGAGACCCCTGGCGATGTGCTCGGCCGCCACCAATCCGATCGATGCCGCATCGCCGGTCATCGGCGGTTCACCGAGGATGCTCTGTACGTCGATGCGATCGTCGGCGCTCGCGAACACGGTCGAGACGCACGCCGATGGAACGTCGCCTGCGCTCCCCGTCCACAGCAGCCTGGCGGCGTTGATTCGCCCGGCGAGGAGCCGCGCCAATGGCCCCGGGCCGCTCGGTTCGACACCGTCGACCAGAACGAGGACGGGGCGATCGACGGGGGCGTCGACGCGTCGTCGACCTTCTTCGAAACCGCCGATCTCGGCGAGGACCGCATCGGCCTCGCGAGCACCGACCGCCGATGCGACCAGCTGTGGCAACCACTTGCACCAATCCCAGTCACAGAGCCGATCGGCGGTCGTCACGACCACGAGCCCGAGGCTCGATGGCCCGAGGCCGGCACACGCATCGATCACCGCCGACCGCATGGCAGCGAGTGCATCAGCTCGATCCCCGAAGAAGGCGAGCCCCTCACCAGGGTTGACACAAACGTCGATGGGGGCGTCGTCGAGCTCGACCGATGGTGGGACGTGTTCGACGAGCTCGGCGGCATCGATTCGGTGGTCGGGTGCCACGACCTCGACGCGCCCGACACCGACGCGCAACGCGAGCGGGCCGGACGGATCCAGCTCGCGTTGCCACGGCATCGCCCCGCCGAGCACCTCGTCGCACGCCGGTCCACGATCCAGGCGATGGCGCCGCTCGCGCTCCTCGACCCGCCACCGGTCGATCGCTCGCCCGACGTCGACGATGCCCTGGTCGATCGCGTCGGCGCGATCTTTCGTCGCACGGCGAACCGATCGACGACCAGCAAGAGAACGGGCCAGCACGGTGGCAGCCGACACCGCAGCGAGGATGGCGAAGACGGGCGAGAACAACATGGCGATCACCGCGCCGCCGACCAGCGACGACGCTGCGGCGACCCAGGGAAGCGCCGGCGGATCGCCGGGTGTGGCGGGTATGTCGATCACGAGGTCGAGCGGTCGTGGCGCTGACGCAGCACGACGCGGACGTCGTTGCACGGTGATCCGACCGCGATGGTCGGGGCGTCGGCTCCGAGGCAACGACGCCATCGCA